>JAEZUZ010000085.1 GCA_023443345.1 Bacillota bacterium | reverse complement strand
CTCTCCACTTTGTCTATAAATTTTCTCAAGGTTTGTAGTTGGTATCTCTGAATAATTTATCAAATCTCTAAGTACTGCGCCAGGACCCACACTTGGCAATTGATCTGAATCCCCAACAAAAAGAATCCTAGTCTCATCTTTTATAGCACTTAGAAGACTCTCTAGCAGAAAAATATCTACCATACTCATTTCGTCAACTATAAGGACATCTATTTTAAGTCTATTTGCTATATTATACTCAAATTTCCTATCTTCAGTAGCTCCTAAAAGCTTGTGTATAGTAGTAGCTTTATGATTTGTAGTTAACTCCAAAACCTTTGCAGCTCTACCTGTTGGAGCACATAGTGCAACCTCTAAGCCCTTTTCAAAACATAACTCAAGTATCAAATTTATAAGAGTAGTCTTGCCTGTTCCCGGCCCACCTGTAAGTATGGATAATTGATTTTTTCTAAAGTTATCAATTGCCTTTATTTGTTCTTTTTCTAGTTCAATACCCTTTTCTTTGGCACTTAGTTTTATTCTTTCAAAAAATGGAATTTCATCAATTTTATAATTTAAATTTAAGATGTGCGCCTTTATTGAAGTTAGCACATCAAATACTTCTTCTTGTATGTAAGCTTCATTAAATAGATGTAGACTATAATTTTCATTTTCTCTTATAACTTCATCTATTTTATTCTCACTTATAGATAGCTTTTTTAAAAATCTCCTTATGTATCCTTCTCTAAGAGATATTTTTGAGTCTTTTATTGCATGAGAATACATAAAAATGACTGCAGCTTCAACTCTATTTTCAGAATCAAATGTGACATCTTTATTTTTTAAAGCCCATTCATCAACCCTTAAAAAGGATATTTCAGGAATGCTATTTGAAATGACATATGGGTTATTGTCAATTACACTATCAAAGTCATCTATACCAAATTTATTTATAATTAGGTTTATTTCATAAGGAGAAAGCACGAAATCTTTAAAAAATTTAAAGACTTCACTTTTTCTTCTAAATACATCCAGTACTTCTTTGATGCTTTCTAAAGTTTCTTCCCCTATCACACCTGTTTCTAAAAATTTATGTGGTTCTTCCTTTAACACTCTAAAAAAGTCATTTCCAAAAAGATCAACTAAAAAAGTTGCCTTTTTCCTTCCAACACGACTTACCCTATCTATAAGTATCGATATGATTTCATCTCTCTGATATTCATCACTATAGTGCCAAGATTTTACATTTATGCTATCTCCATACTTGGAATGTGATTCGATCTCACCTGTAATCTTTATATTTACATCTATAGGAAATCGTCCCTTTATTACTATGTCTTCTGAATTCTCAGAATTTTTAAAAAGAGCGATTAGATATCCATCATCGCTCTTAAATATCACTTTTTTTACTTTTCCTATTATTTCCACTAATCTAAGCCCTTTGTCTTAATAAACATGTAAAAATCTTGGTAATCTATCTTATCTTCTGTATCTTCTCTAAGGTTTTCCTTTAACTTCATCCAATTCTCAAAATTTAGATATATGCTTGAGTAAGCAATCATCTTTCTGTAGTAATTGTCAATGTCAAAGGATATAGAATTTATATCTGAAGCCTTGGCTGAATGTAAAAAGTCCTTATGCCCATATATCTTTTTTAATTTCTCTACATATCTTGGAGCATCTCTTCTTATTGCAAGTAGCATCGCTCCTAGTATTGTTGAAAGTATAAATCCTATAAATATCAACTGATTCCATCTAAGTGAAAATAGTATACTTGCATTAAATACTTCATCTATGTTTGAAATTCCAGAAATCCCATACTGCGATAGATATGTATATATTCCAAGTACTAATAGGTAGTACAGTGTAACTATCAAAGTTTTATATATCTTCTGTCTATTGGTCTGTGTCTGGTAGTATAGTCTATTTATAAATAGAGAAGTCAGTGAACTAAGTATAAATATTATTGCAATACTAAAAATTATATTTATGCCCATCTGTAGATGGAAATTATATCCAATAAATATACTCATAAATCCAACTACCAAGAATTGAATAATTATTGGAATTATTTGTGAATTATTAAATTTATTTTTTTCTATATTTAGTTGATCTTTAATTGCCTGTTTTACATCACTTACTTGTTTCTTTTCATATTCATCAAATGACAAATCCATAAATGATGAAGTATCTTTAAAGAATATCTTCTCAAATAAATATTTCTCAAATTCATCGCTATCTTGAGGCAACTCCATCAACTTTCTCTCAACTGTATACCCACTGATATTTTTATTTATATCTACATATCCCTTGTTGTGCCAATCTATAATAAGTGCAAATACATCTATATGTTTAAATTTCTTTCTAACTACAGCATCAACTTCTAATATATTTATAGAAGAAATATCGTATATATGTTTCTTTGCCTTATAAAATGGTTTTTTTCTATTTTGGAAGTAGAGGAATAGTAGAAATATCATTGTTGCAAATACACTAAATATAATGGGAAACAAATACCACTTTACAGGTTGCTTCAAGTTGTTAAATATTTCCTTTGGAAGATGTGACTGCATAATGACAGACTGGTATGGATATAGGTAGTTAATTTCCCCTAGTATTGTATTGTCTGAATATATCAGTTTAATTCTATCTATTGAATCACTTCTATCATCGTGAAAGAAAAATGAAAAGTCCTCTTCTTTTACCTTGTATACATCAGGAAATTTTATTCTAAATTGCATAAGAGGAATGTAACTTTTCCACTTACTCTCACCTATTTGTGTGAGCATGTGAAGTGTTGAGTTTTCATAAGTATCGTAGAATTTTATTCTATACTTAAGTCTTACACTTCCTACAAATGTATTACTTAGTGAAATAGCTATATTCTTTTCATCAAAACCTTCAATAAATTTGTAATTTAACTTTTTGCCAGTTACAGCTTCCTCTACACTTACATCTTCAATTCCATAGTTATATCCTAAAAAATGAACAGGAATATGTCTAACTAATTCGTCAACTGTATTTTTTATATCAAAAGTAATAAGCTCATTGACCTCAATATAGCCATTTTCGCTAAACTCTATATCAATCTTCATTGAGCTTATTCTCTCTTGAGCAAATGTCATACTAGTTGTAAAAATAAATATTAGAAATACCGTCCATAAAAATGTTTTTTTCATAGATACTCTTTTAAAATTTCTACCTTATCTAATTTCTCCCAAGTAAACTCTTCTCCTTCTTTGCCAAAGTGTCCATAGTTGCTTGTCTTTGCATATATAGGTCTTCTCAAGTTTAATTCTTCTATAATCCTTAGAGGCGTTAGTGGGAAGTGCTTTTTAATTATTTCAATGATTTTGTCTTCCTCTAGCTTACCTGTGCCATATGTATCACAGTAAATAGCTAGTGGTTCAGCCTTTCCAATGGCATAACATAGCTCTATTTCACACTTACTTGCAAGTCCTGCTGCAACAATGTTTTTAGCAATATATCTAGCTGCATAGCTTGCACTTCTATCTACCTTTGTTGGATCTTTGCCAGAAAAAGCACCTCCGCCATGTCTTGCATATCCACCATATGTATCAACAATTATCTTTCTTCCTGTCAATCCTGTGTCAGCCTTTGGCCCTCCAAGAACAAAAGCACCAGTAGGATTTATATATATCTTTGTATTTTCATCAATCATAGAATTGTCTACTACATTCTTAATTACATGTTCTATAATCTCATCTCTTAATTCACTTTGTGATTTGTCTTCTCTGTGTTGTGTACTTACAACAATTGCCTCTACTCTTTTTGGTTTAGAATCCTCATATTCAACAGTAACTTGAGTTTTTCCATCAGGTCTAAGCCCTTTAATTATCTTTTTCTTTCTAACTTCACTAAGTCTCTTAGCTAATTTATGAGCTAGGCTTATAGGAAGAGGCATAAACTCTGGAGTCTCATCACAGGCAAAACCAAACATTATACCTTGATCTCCTGCTCCTAATTCCTCATCTTTTTTTTGATTCAACTTATTCTCTAGACTCTTGTCTACTCCCATTGCTATATCAGGAGATTGTTCTTCAAGGCTTACTAAAACTGAACAAGTTTCTGCATCAAATCCATATTTTGCCCTTGTATATCCGATGCCTTCAACTGTAGTTCTAACAATCTTTTGAACATCTACATATGAATTTGTAGTAATTTCTCCACTTATCATTACAAGCCCAGTAGTTACTAAAGTCTCACATGCAACTCTGGCACTTGGATCTTTCTCTATAATTGCATCTAGTATGCTATCTGATATAAGATCACATACTTTATCAGGATGACCTTCTGTCACTGATTCAGATGTAAAAAATGTTCTCATATATCCTCACTTATTAGTAATTTATTCTTTATTATACCATATATTCCCTATTTACCTTGATATAGAAAACATAATTAATTGAAAATATAAAAGCATGACCACAGGGGTCATGCTTATTATTCTAGATCTTCTCCATTTGTCTCTATAACTTTCTTATACCAGTAGAAAGATTTTTTCTTCATTCTATCAAGAGTACCATTGCCATAATTATCTCTATCTACATAGATAAATCCATAGCGTTTTTTCATTTCACCTGTTCCAGCTGAAACTAGGTCAATTG
>JAEZUZ010000079.1 GCA_023443345.1 Bacillota bacterium | reverse complement strand
CTATAGAACAAGACTAACTCACACATTAGAAGTTAGTCAGATTGCTAGAAGTATTGCTAGAGCATTGAGATTGAACGAAGATCTAACTGAAGCAATAGCACTTGCTCATGATTTAGGACATACTCCTTTTGGACACTGCGGAGAGAGAACTTTAAATAGTATCCATCCTGGTGGATTTGAGCACAATCAACAGTCACTTAGAGTAGTTGAATATTTAGAAAAAAGAGAATACAAGGATTATCCGGGGCTGAATCTTTCGCTTGAAGTAAGAAATGGGATTAAAGAACATAGAAGTGATGGAAATCCCCTAACTCTTGAAGGAAGAATAATACAATTTGCTGATAGAATTGCCTATATCAATCATGACTTAGATGATGCTTGTAGGGCAGGACTTCTTTTTGAAAAAGATATTCCAAAAGACATAGTTGAAATTTTAGGTAAAAATTCTTCTCATAGAATAGAGACAATGCTAGATGATATAATAACTTATTCCTATGGGAAAAATGAAGTAAATATGAGTCCAAGAGTCTATGATGCAATGATAAGGTTAAGGGGATATCTTTTTGATAATCTGTACCTAAATCCCAAAGCTAAATCTCAAGACAGCAAAGCAGATTATATTATAAAGCAACTCTATAGCTATTATAACGAAAATTTTGACGAATTGCCTTATGAGTTTAGATCCCAAAATATAGATGAATGTGAAAGTGTAAAGGACTATATTGCAGGAATGAGTGATGATTTTGCAATAGATTGCTTTACAGAACTATATGTTCCAAAGAAATGGAATGATAGGAGGAATGTTGTCATATAAATATGTTGATAACATAGCAGATATCATACTTGATAGAGTAGATATCGTGCAGATTATAAGTCAATATGTGTCTTTAGTTAGGGCAGGAAGAAATTTTAAATCTACTTGCCCTTTTCATAGTGAGAAAACACCGTCTTTTATTGTATCTCCTGATAAACAAATATATACATGTTTTGGCTGTGGGAAAAAGGGCAATGCAATAAGATTTATAATGGATCAGGAAAATTTAAATTTTATTGATGCAATAGAAGTAATAGCTGAAAGAAATGGTATAGATTTAGAACCATATAGAATTCAGAAAAAAAGTACACAATTTTCTACAAAACCTTTTTATGAATTAAATAGACAAGCAGGTATTAGTTACATCAGAAATCTAAGGTCTAATGAAGTTGCAATGAACTATTTAAAAAATAGAGGTCTTAAAGATGAGACCATCAAGGAGTTTGGACTTGGTTATTCACTTGATTCTTGGAGAGGACTTTTCGATTTAATTGGTAAAAGGGACAGTGATTTAATTGAAAAATCTGGATTATTTATAAAAAATAATAGCGGAAATTATTACGATCGATTTAGAGCAAGGATAATGTTTCCTATAATTGATCAGAGAAATAGAGTAATAGGATTTGGAGCAAGAGATATAAAGGGAGAAGAACCTAAGTATTTAAATTCACCTGATACCCCTGTCTTTTATAAGAGCAATCACCTATATGGCTTAAATATTGCTAAACAGTATAGAGAAGAAGGTTTTTATTTTCTTGTAGAGGGGTATATGGATGTAATAGCTCTAAATAATTTTGGGATAAAAAATGTAGTTGCAAGTTTAGGAACTTCTCTTACTGAAAATCAGGCAGATCTTATATCTAAGTATGTAAAAAAAGTTGTTGTATTATATGATGCTGATAGTGCAGGAGAAAAAGCGACATTAAGAGCTTTAGATATATTAAAGAATACAGATATGACAATCAGTGTAGTTAGATTAAATGAAGGACTTGATCCAGATGAGTTTTTAAAGAAATATGGAGTAGAAGAATTTAGGAATTATATCAAAAAAAATCAAGTTAATTATCTATACTATATTGCCAAAAATTTAATAGCTCAATATGACTTAGAAAATAATACTGAAAAATTGGAAGCCTATAATAAGGCTGTAGATTTTGTTAATAGCTTTAAAGATGTAAAAAACAGGATACTCGTTTCTAATTATTTTGTTGAACTAAATGTAATCAGCGAGTTTGAAAGAAATCAGCTTTTCTCAATAAATGATGTAGAAAGGGGTATTCCTAAACAAGTAAGAAAAGAACAATCAATAAGAAAGAGAAAGATACTTACTCTTTTAAATTTAGTCCTATCAAATAATAAAATAGCTGAGGAAATAGTTAAGGATATCTATTATGATTATCTTCCAGAATTCTTTATAAATTTTATAAATTACTTAATTTTGAACGATTTCAAAGTAAATTTTGAAAATTTATCTGAAGAATTTTCAATAGATGAGTTAAACTTAATTGATGAGTCTAAAAAAGTAGATATAAATTCAAACATAGCTCAAAATTGGAAGTTTGAATACTATAGCTTTTTAAAAGACTATTTGGATAAGGTTATTAAAGAATTAGACATTGAAGATGATGCAGAAAGAGTTAGTAAAAAGGCAGAATTACTCAGTGTTTTAACAGATATAGAAAAGAAAATAAAGTCGCATTAGAGAATAGGAGAATTGATGAACCACAAAATTTTAATGAATTACATTGCTTCAGATGTTGAAAAAGATCAGAGTATGACACAGGAAGATATAGCCAAAATACTCGATAATAAAGAGATTGACTATGATAGCGATGATATAAATGAAATTTTTAGACTTATGAAGGATAACGGCTATCACATGGTTGATGAAGAGGACTACACTTCAGATATAGAACTCAGTGATGAAGATATCGAAGATGAAGATGGCTCTGAAGATTCTGAATCTTTTAGTAGAAAAAAAGTAATTAAGACAGATGATACTGTAAAGATGTATTTAAAAGAGATAGGTAATGTAAACTTACTTAGTGCTGAAGAAGAAATTGAGCTTGCTAAGAGAATTGAAGAAGGTGATGAAGAAGCTAAAAATTTACTCTGTGAAGCTAACTTAAGATTAGTTGTAAGTATTGCTAAAAAATATGTTGGAAGAGGAATGCATTTCCTAGATTTAATTCAAGAAGGAAATTTAGGTCTTATAAAAGCTGTAGAGAAATTTGATTATAATATGGGCTTTAAATTTTCAACATATGCTACTTGGTGGATTAGACAGGCAATAACTAGAAGTATAGCTGATCAAGCAAGAACAATAAGAATACCTGTACACATGGTTGAGACAATAAACAAATTGACTAGACATTCAAGACAATTATTACAAGAACTAGGTAGAGAGCCAAAGCCTGAAGAAATTGCAGAAGTTATGGGAATAACTCCAGAAAAAGTCAGAGAAATTATGAAGATAAGTCAGGAACCTGTATCTCTTGAAACACCTATTGGAGAAGAAGAAGATTCACATCTTGGAGATTTCATACCAGATATTGAAGCACAGTCTCCTCAGGAATTAGCTTCTTTTACTATGCTTAATGAAGTACTAGAAGAAGTTCTTGATTCACTCACAGATAGAGAACAAAAAGTTCTCAAATTGAGATTTGGTCTAATTGATGGAAATCCTAGAACTCTTGAAGAAGTTGGAAAGGTATTCAATGTAACAAGAGAAAGAATAAGACAAATTGAAGCTAAGGCAATCAGGAAGTTAAAAAGCCCTAACAGAATTAGAAAATTAATGGATTATCTAGAATAATTATGAGAATTAAAAAAATTGTCAATCTAATAGATAATGATTTTTCTGTATGTGATGTTGGTTGTGATCATGCCAAATTGCTAATTGAGTTGAGAAAAAAGGGAAATAATTCAAAACTCATAGGGACTGAAGTAGCAAATGGCCCATATAATATAGCAAAAAAGGCAGTAGAAGGATATAATATAGAAATTTATATCGGAGATGGATTAAAACCGCTTAAGCAAGAAGTAGATGTAGTTGTAATAGCAGGAATGGGAGGAGAATTAATTTCAAATATCATAGAAGATAGTATAGATTTAGTTAGAAAATCTAAATTAGTAATTCTTCAGCCAATGCAAAAAATAGAATATCTGAGAAATTACATGTACTTAAACAACTTCAAATTAATTGATGAGCTTATCTCAAGTAGTAGACATCTATTTTTTAACATTCTAGTTTATAAAAATGGCAAGGACGAAGAATATGACTTTATCTTAGGCAAGGGAATCTATGATGATCAAAATCTCTACCACGAATACCTAAAATATTTAGAGAGAAAGTATCGATCTAGATTAGATAAAATTCCGAAAAAACATTGCAATAGAGATGAAATTTTAGATATAATTGATAGAGTGCAAACTAGGCTGGGTAATCGCATCAGATGATGAGGAAAGTCCGAGCTCCATGAGCAATGGTGCTGGTTAATGA
>JAEZUZ010000076.1 GCA_023443345.1 Bacillota bacterium | reverse complement strand
GAATTGTCCCTCTTATTAAAGTAACTAAGGAGGGAACTCTTGAATCTTTCTCAAAAACTAGAGGAGAAAAGAAAGCACTTAGATCTTTAATAGATGAAGCGTTAAAAGAAGTTCCAAATCCAAAAAGTGCAATAATAGTTCACTCAGATAATTTGAAATCCGCTCAGTTGCTAAGAGATTTTATAAAAGGTAGGACAAATTTAGATGCTCAAATATATCACCTAGGTTCTGTACTATGTGCTCACACAGGAAAGGGACTTGTAGGTTTTGGTTTTTTCAATTAATTAAAGGAGGATGGCAATGACTGCTCAACAAAAAGATATTCTTAATATCATTCAAAATAGTGCTCTTACTTATGAACAACAAACTTCACAGTTGGCAAAGTATGCTGAAAATTTGATTGATTATCCAATTTCTAAGGATCATCCATTTTTTGAATACTTTGAGAAGACAATGATCTGTGACCTTTGGGAAGGACATGCACCTTATGCACCTAGATATATCCTTCCTGACTACTCTCTTCTTATGAAAAAGGGTTGCAAGTTCCTTCGTCTTGATCCACCAAAGAATTTAAGGGAAGCTCTTCATACCTTGCTTATTTTTTACTCACACGTTCCAAGTATTACAAGATTTCCTGTATACATAGGACAAATTGACGAACTTTTAGAACCTTTTATTGAAGATGAAGAAGAAGCAAGAGAAGAAATCAAGTGGTTCCTAATTCACTTAGACAGAACTATCAATGACTCATTCTGTCATGCAAATATTGGCCCTAGAAAAACAAAGGCTGGAGAAATCATCTTAGAGATACTTCCAACTCTACAAAATGTTACTCCAAACTTGACACTTAAATATGATGAAAATGTTACAGATGACTCGTATGCTCAGTTGGCAATTCTTTCAGCACTTGAGTGTGCTAACCCAGCATTCTCTAATAACAAAGCATATACTAAGTTACACCATGGTGACTATGGAATAGCTTCATGCTACAATGCCCTACCAATATGTGGTGGTGCATATAGCCTTTCTAGAGTTAGACTTCAGAGAATTGCTGAAAATACCAAATCTGTAGATGAATTCTTTGCACTACTTAAAAAGGTAGTAAGAGCTATGAATGAATTTATGGAAGCTAAAATTGACTTCCTAGTTGAGCAAACTCCATTCTTTAAGACTAACTTCCTAGTTAAGGAAGGATTCATAGATAAAGATAGATTCGTCGGTCTTTTTGGAATGGTAGGACTTGATGAGTGTGTTGATACACTTATGAGCTTTGAAAATAAAAATGCTAAATACGGCGTTGATGAAGAAGCTAACGAAATGGGTAAGAGAGTTCTTCAGTTTATTGAAGACGAAGTCAACTCTTTTGATAGCAAATATTCAAAACTTTGGAATCACCACAACATGCTACATGCTCAAGTTGGTGCTCAACAAGACGAAAATAATACAGCAGGAGTTAGAGTCTCTAATGATAAAGAACTTGGAATTTATGACCACATAAGACATGCTGCTGAGTTCCACCAGTTCTTCCCATCTGGAGTAGGTGACTACTATCCATTTGATGAGACAGCTAAGAGAAACCCTCAGGCAGTTTTAGATATCTACAAGGCTGCATTTAAACAAGGTATGCACTACATAAGTTGCTACGGAGAAAATAGTGATTTAGTTAGAGTAACAGGATACCTAGTTAAGAAGAGTGACCTTGAAAGATATGAGAATGGGGAACAAATCTCATATGACACTGTTCAGTATGCTAGAGATGCTGTTTATGAATTCGATATTCTAAAAAGAAAAACAAGAAATGTTAAAGGTAAATAAGTTTATACCTATGAGTTTAGTAGATGGTCCGGGAAACAGGACCTCTATTTTTCTACAGGGTTGTAACCTGAAATGTCTATACTGTCACAATCCAGAGACAATAAATACCTGCATAAACTGTGGGATATGTGTCGATGGGTGTCCCACTAAATCACTCTCAAAAGTAGATGGAATTGTATACTGGGATAAAAAGACATGTATTGACTGCGATAGATGTATAAAGGTATGCCCTCACCTATCTAGTCCAAAAGTTGAAAATCTCTCCACCGATGAACTCATAGCAATGATTAAAAAAAGTATTCCATTTATTCAGGGAATTACTGTAAGTGGTGGAGAGGCAACTCTTCAAGCTGATGGCCTCATTGAATTATTTAGAGAAACTAAAAAGTTGGGACTTACTAACTTTATAGACTCAAACGGCACTGTCGATATTACACAAAATACTGAACTAATAGATTTAACAGACTATTTTATGATAGATATCAAAGCTTTCGATCAGAAAGTGCACCAGAATTTAACTTTTGGAGATAATAGTGTAATTTTAAAAAACACTAAATTTCTATCAGAAATAGACAAAATTTATGAAATAAGGACAGTATGCATAGATGGATATCCAAACGAAGAGACAATAAGAGGTATCAGCGAATATATTACTAATAGAAATTTCTTCTATAGACTCACAAGATATAGGCCATTTGGGGTTAGAAAGCCATTTGATAAAGAGCTTAAAACTCCTAGCATAGAAGAAATGAATAGGCTAAAAGAAATAGCTAAATCCTATAATTA
>JAEZUZ010000082.1 GCA_023443345.1 Bacillota bacterium | reverse complement strand
AAGACACGCCACAGGAAACATATACTTTTGATCAGGCTAAGGAACTTGTAAAAAATGCCCTTAAGCCGTTGGGAGAAGAATATCTAAAAATTCTTCAAAAGGGATTTGATGATAGATGGATAGATGTATATGAGAACAAAGGCAAGAGAAGTGGAGCGTATTCTTCAGGTTGTAATGCAACATATCCATACATACTTTTAAATTATAAAGACAACCTTCAGAATGTATCTACACTGGCTCATGAGTTGGGGCACTCAATGCACAGCTATTTCACATGGACATCACAGCCAAATCAGTATGCAGATTACTCAATATTTTTAGCAGAGATTGCATCAACTTTTAATGAGATGTTACTTCAAAAATATCTAATTGAAAATGAAGAAGATTCAAAGAAAAAAGCATCATATATACATAAGTTTATAGACCTAGTTAAGTCAACCATAATAAGACAGACTATGTTCTGTGAATTTGAAAGAGATATCTATAGATATGTTGAAGAAGGTGGAACTCTTACAGCAGAGTACTTAAACAACAAGTACTATGAACTAAATAAGATATACTTTGGAGAAGGTGTGAGTATTGATGAGAATATCCAGTATGAGTGGAGCAGGATACCTCACTTCTACTATTTCTTCTATGTGTATCAATATGCAACGGGACTATCTTTTGCAATAGATTTCTTCAATAGAGTTACAAAGGATGAGTCTGCAATAGAAGATTATTATAAATTCTTAAGAGCAGGTTGCTCAAAGATGCCAATAGATGTATTAAAAGATTCAAATGTAAATATCGATTTAGCTGTATCAAATGCACTTATAAGATTTGATGAGCAGCTTGACTTATATAGCAAGTTTATCTAAAGAAAGAGGATGGAATGAGTACGAAATATATATTTGTCACAGGAGGGGTTGTAAGTTCTCTTGGTAAAGGTATTACTGCAGCAGCTCTTGGAAGATTGCTAAAGGAAAGAGGATACAAGGTAAGGATGCAAAAATTTGATCCATATATAAATGTGGATCCCGGAACAATGAGTCCATACCAACACGGTGAAGTTTTTGTAACTGATGATGGAGCAGAGACAGATCTTGACTTAGGTCATTATGAGAGATTTGTAGATGAGAATTTAACTAAATATAGCAATGTTACTACTGGCAAGGTATATATGCACGTACTCACAAAGGAGAGAAGGGGAGAATACCTGGGCTCTACAGTGCAAGTTATTCCTCATATTACAGACGAGATAAAGAGACGAGTTTGCATACTTGGAGAAGATGCAGACATAGTTATAACAGAAATAGGTGGAACTGTTGGAGATATTGAGTCTCAACCATTTTTAGAAGCTATACGTCAACTTAAATACGACCTATCAAGGGAAAATGTACTATATGTTCATGTAACTCTAATACCTCACTTGGTTGCAGCCGGAGAACTAAAGACAAAGCCAACTCAACACTCAGTTAAGGAATTGAGAGAGATTGGAATTGAACCGGATGTTATAATATGTCGCACACCTAGTCCACTTACTAAGGAACTAAAGGAAAAGATTGCACTATTTTGCAATGTAGATTCAAGAAGTGTATATAATAATCTAAATGCTCCAAGTCTCTATCAAATACCTCTTATGTTTGAAGAACAAGGTCTAGCTGAAAATGTATGTAAAAAACTTGGGTTAGAACATAGAGAGGCAGATTTAAGTGACTGGAAAGCACTTGTTGAAAAAGATGTAAATAGATTTAAAGAAGTCAAAATTGCAATAGTTGGGAAATATGTATCACTAAAAGATGCATATATATCTGTATATGAATCCTTAGAACATGCTGGCATGCACCTTGATTCAAAAATAGATATTAAGTGGATACAGAGCGATTCCATAAATGAAGACAATGTAGCAGACCAGCTTAAAGATGTTGCAGGAGTTCTAGTGCCTGGCGGTTTCGGTTCAAGAGGGATAGAAGGTAAAATACTTGCAGCTAAGTATGCTAGAGAAAATAAAATACCTTACTTTGGAATATGTTTAGGCATGCAAATTTCAACAATTGAGTTTGCAAGAAATGTGCTTGGGTATTCTGATGCAAATTCTAGTGAGTTTGATCTAGATTCACAAAATCAAGTAATACATATCATGGAAGATCAGAAAAATGTAGAGGAAAAGGGTGGCACAATGAGGCTTGGAAGTTATCAGTGCAACTTAAGGGAAAATACTCTTACAAGAGAACTCTATGGCAAAGATATAATTAATGAAAGACACAGACATAGATATGAATTTAATAACAAGTATAGGGAAGAATTTGAAAAGAACTCAATGATGATAAGTGGAACATCTCCTGATGGAAATCTTGTTGAAATTATAGAATTAAAAAATCATCCATTCTATATTTCTTGTCAATTTCATCCAGAATTTTTATCTAGACCAAATAGACCACACCCTCTATTCTTTGGTTTTGTAAAGGAATGTATCAATAACTCAAAGTAATAAAGATGTGCAGTTAGCTTGCTAACTGCTTTATTTTTGTATGTTTTTGTTATACATGGTATAATTAATCGATTGTAATATTAGGAGGTTTCAGTGCTTGATATAAAGGAAATAAGAAAAAATTATGATCAAATTTATCACTCAATATTAAGAAGAGGAAAGGGTGATTTTGGTCTTGAACAAGTTAGAGAATTAGATGAGAAAAAAAGAGATATTTTAGCTAAAGTTGAAGAATTAAGAAGTGAAACTAATCAAAAAAGCAAACTCATACCTCAGTATAAAAAAGAGAATAAAGACGTAAGTCAATTACTAAGTGAATTAAAGGAAATAGCAAATAAAACAAATGAATTAGAAGTTGAGTTGAGAGAAATTGACTCTAAGTTAGAGTATGCAATTTTATGTGTCCCAAATCTTCCTAATGATGATATCACAACAGGAAACTCAGAAGAGGATAATAAAGTCATTAGAAGTTGGGGTGAGCCAAAAGAATTTGATTTTGAAGTTAAACCACATTGGCAGATAGGTGAAGAAAGAGGGTTCCTAGATAGCAAAAGAGCATCTAAAGTCAGTGGCTCAAGATTTACATACATAGTTGGAAGAGCTGCAAAATTGGAAAGAGCTCTTATAAATTTTATGCTTGACTATCATACTAATAATGACAAATATAAGGAACTAAATACGCCTGTATTAGTAAGTAGAGAAGCTATGACAGGCACAGGACAGCTTCCTAAGTTTGAGGAAGATGCATTTAAAGTTACAGGAGCTTCAGATAGAGAATTATTTTTAATACCTACTGCAGAAGTTTCTCTTACAAATTATTTTAGAGAAGAAATTCTTCAAGAAGACGAATTACCTATGTATATTACAGCTTATACACCTTGTTTTAGAAAGGAAGCAGGTTCTGCTGGCAAGGATACAAGAGGAATAATAAGACAGCATCAATTTGATAAGGTAGAATTAGTTAAATTTGTTGAACCTGAGACTTCAATGGATGAATTAGAAGATATGGTTACAGATGTAGAAGAATTACTTCAAGCGCTTGAAATACCGTATAGGGTTGTTGAACTTTGCACAGGTGATTTAGGATTTTCAGCAAGTAAGACATACGATTTAGAGATATGGTTCCCTTCAGCAGGAATGTATAGAGAAGTTTCTTCAGTTAGTTGTTTTACAGATTATCAAGCTAGACGTGCTTCAATAAGATATAGGAGAAAGAAAGACAATAAAGTCTCTTATGTGCATACACTAAATGGAAGCGGACTTGCAGTTGGAAGAACTCTAGCTGCAATTATGGAAAATCATCAATTAGAGAATGGAAAGATTAGAATTCCAACAGTATTGTCTAAATATATGGGAGGATTAAGTGAAATTTAGTGAAATAAAGTATCAGAGAGTTGATATAGATAAATTTAAATCAGATATAGACACATTAGTTGAGGAATTTAAAAAGGCCAATTCCTATGATAAAGAAAAGGAAATATTTGACAAAGTAAATCAGATAAGAAAGAATTTTGATACTCAGGCAAATATAGTTCAAATAAGATTTT
>JAEZUZ010000020.1 GCA_023443345.1 Bacillota bacterium | reverse complement strand
GTACAACACTGAACGTATTCAAAAATCCTTAGGATACTTATCTCCTATCGAGTATAGACTAAAATATTCATAATCTTTTTATTTGCTGTGTACTTGACAGGGTATAGTATCCTAAGCCTTCTTTTTTGATGTCAATATTATAAGAGAATAATATTATTTTCTCTACATGTTTCTATAGTTTTTTTATCCCAAATAGAACTTTGAACTTCTCCTATGTGAACCTTATCAAGAAGTAGCATACATAATCTTGATTGTCCAATTCCACCACCAATTGTATTTGGAAGCTCATTGTTTATTACTTTTTTATGAAACGGAAGTTCAGCTCTATCCATGCAATTCTTTTCCTTAAGTTGACTTATCATAGACTCTGAATCAACTCTTATTCCCATCGAACTTACTTCAAAAGCACAATCGAGCACTTCATTGTAAAAGAGTATGTCACAATTTAGAGACCAGTCATCATAGTCAGGAGCTCTGCCATCGTGAGGAATTCCAGATTTTAGATTTCCTCCAATTTGCATAAGGCATACTGTTTTATGTTCCTTTGTTATTTCGTATTCTCTTTCTTTAGGAGTAAGAGATGGGAACATATCCTCAAGTTCCTGAGTTGTTATAAAAAATACGTCCCTTTCTATCTTTGTTATAAGTTCAGGATAGGCATTTTTTAGTACTTCATTTGTTTCATATATTGCAAGGACAATCTTATTTACATAATTCTTAAGTGTTTCGATATTTCTAGAGTTGTCCTTAAGAACAGCTTCCCAGTCCCATTGGTCGACATATACAGAGTGCATATTATCAAGTTCTTCATCTCTTCTTATGGCATTCATATCTGTATATAGACCTTTACCTTGCCAGAAATTATAGTCACTAAGTGCTTGCCTTTTCCACTTTGCAAGAGAGTGTACTACTTGGGCGTTACTTTTTACAAATGGGATATCAAAATCTACAGGTCTCTCATAGCCATTTAGATTATCATTGAGTCCACTATCTGCTGTTACAAAAAGAGGAGCAGAAACTCTAAGTAAATTTAGAGATGAAACTAATTTTTTTTCAAATGTATTCTTTATTAGTACAATTGCTCTTTGAGTGTCATAGAGAGAAAGTTTTGATTCATAGTCGCTAGGTATTCTCATTACTTGTCCCCATATTTTTCTAATAGATATTCTATAGCCTCAGCAACAGCTCCCTCTTTTGCTGTACTTTTAGTAATTGTCTTTGCATTTTTTAAAATCATATCTTCTGCATTTTTTACAGCAAAACTCTCTACATCTAGCTGTATCATTGTCAAGTCATTTGGGCTATCTCCAATAGTAGCTACAATTGTTCCTTCTTCTAGTTCGTGCTTAAGAAGATATTCGATTGCTGTTCCCTTTGATACTCCAGAGTTTGTAAGCTCAAAATATCTCTTAGATGAGAACGCTATATCAAGACCTTCAAATAGGTCCTTAGTTTCATTGTACATATCTATTAGACTTTGGTAGTCAGAGGATTGAAATTCAATTTTTAATATTTCACCAGCTTTTTCTTTTAAAAATTCTTCAAGAGAATCCTTATTTAAAAGAGTCAAGTTCTTTGCATTCTTAAATAGAAGATTTTCAACATCATCAGGTAAATATAGATATATTCCATTTAGAGTATATAGATTTATTCCATATTTATAGTCAATTGCAACTTGAATAATATCTCTTAGTCTATTAGTTTTTATAGTGCTAGAATACAATGGATTGTATTTATAATCATAAGCAACAGCACCATTTAAATTTACAAAATAGTGACCAGGGTGAGCAATATCAAGTTCATCAATAATTTTGTCACAGATGTAGACAGATCTGCCTGTTGCAATACTTAGCTTGTGCCCCTTGCTTATGAAATCTTTTATCACTTCTTTATTTCTTTGACAAATAGTTTTTGTTTCTTCATCAATTAATGTTCCATCAACGTCTACAAATAAGTGAATCATAATTACCTCTTTTCTTTTCATCATTACTACTATATCATAAATTCGGATTGTGGTATAATGATTTATTATTAGGGTGGTTAGCTCAGTTGGGAGAGCACTACGTTGACATCGTAGGGGTCGGCGGTTCGAGTCCGTTATCACCCATAAGGAGAATATATGAAGATACTTTTACACGTCTGCTGTGGTCCTTGTTCTGTAGGATGCATAGATATGTTAAAAGAAGAAAATATAGAATTTTCTGCATACTGGTACAATCCAAATATACACCCATACACAGAGTATGAGAGTAGAAAGAAATCGGCAGTTGAATACATTTCTAACAAAATGGATATCGAATTTATAGAAGAAGGAGACTATGGCTTAAGAGTATTTTTGCCAGAGGTAGCCAAGACTTCATATAGATGTGGTATGTGCTATGAGATGAGATTTGATAAGGCTGCTAAGTATGCCAGTGAGAATGGATATGATGGATTTAGTTCAACTTTATTTGTCAGTCCATACCAAAATCATCAAAAGATGATTGAGGTAGCAGAGAGTGTAGCTAAAAAATATGGGACATCATTCTTTTATAGAGACTTCAGGCCAAGGTTCTATGATGGATTAAACAGAGCTAGGGCAATGGGGTTATATATGCAAAAGTACTGCGGATGTATTTTTAGTGAAGAAGAGAGATACGTCCAGATGAAGTTAAAAAAGAAAAAGAAAGCTCAATCAAGTTAAAAATCCCTGATTAATCAGGGATTTTTCTTTGTCTAAAATTTTCTATTCCTAAGTAGTTTCTGTACTTGGTTATAGATCTTCTAGAAATGGATATATTTATTTCATTTAGTTTAATTCTTATCTCTTCATCACTTAAGGTATTCTTCTTGTCCTCGTCTCTAATTATTATTGCAATATTTGTAAGTATTTTATCTAAGGAATGTCCCTTTATATTTTTTGATAGTAAATCTTTTAATTCAAATATCCCAATATTGGTTTTAAGATATTTATTTTTTAAAATTCTAGAGACTGTTGATATGTGTAAATTTAGAGTTTGTGATATTTCCTTGTGAGTTATTGAATTAAGAGGAGAATTGTATATGAAAAATGAAAGCTGCCTTTTTACAATGAAATTTGCAACTTTAATTAAATTTTCATTTCTTATTTTTAAAGCATCTACTATAAATTTGGTATTTTTAGAGTAATTAGAAATCTCATATTCATCTAAAATATTATATAATTTGACAGTAGGTATCCCGTCCTTAGAATTTTCTAATATTAAATCTGGTTTTATATAGTGAGCTGTAAAGGCTTTGCTTTTAGTAGAAATAGCGACATCATAGGAAGATGTCGCTTTATTAATTGGTTTAAAAGCCAAAAGGTCACTACTTAATATTTTATCTAATTCTGAATTGTTATAAGATAAAAATTCTATTTTTTTAATTAATTTTAGATTTAATTTCTGATTTATAGTAGTACTTTGAACTAATTTCATATTTCCATTTCTAAAAGGGCACAACACAGAGATTTACCGTGTTTATCAACAGAAAGACTTCTTGTTACACCGCCTCCAAGTGCATTATCTAAGACAAAATTTAATGCTAGAAGGCTATCAATCTCATATCTCTTTACTTCTCCAAAGCAAATTTGACTGAAGTATTCTTTGACTTTTTCTGGTGTGACTTTTTCTTTGATAATTTTGTAATTTTCTTGGCTTGTAGCAATTAGAGATATATTTGAAATATTACCCTTATCTCCAGTTCTTGAGTGAGCTATTTTATATAGTTTCATTATACCTCCATGTAATTGACATTTATATCAATGTCATCTCTTTCTACAAAGATTGAACATATTCCGATAATTTCTGATACCTTTTTCGTAGCACCACCGCCACCAGCAGGCCCATTTGTATAAAGTGCTTCAACTTCATTGCCTACAAGAGTGGCATTGAATCTATCGTTAGTTCTAGCTGAAACTCTGAGTCTAACTTCAATTGGTTTAAAGTTTTCAACAATGTGGTTAGAGATATCATCTCTATATAGAGAGTTATATCCTATATATTCTTCTTTTATTTCACTATATTGACATCCTATTAGATCAAGTCTTTTTTTAACTATATCAAAGGCAAGCTGAGCTTTTTTTAGAGAATTGTGTCCTCCATAGCTAATTTCACCTTCTCCTATAAAAGAATCTTTGTATCCAACACTTACCTTTAACATTTGTGGTCTAGGCTTAGATGTGGCACCTTGACATAGAACTTTGTCTTTTTCTACTTCTTTAAATGTAACATTAGAGAAGTCAGCTATTGCATCAGGAGTTATGTAATTATGAGGGTCGTGAATCTCGTACAACACTTGTTGAGAGCAAGTTTCTCTATTTACAACCCCGCCACTTCCTTCAACTTTAGTTATATAAAAGCTTGAGTCTTGATAAAACTCAACTATTGGAAAACCAAGTAAGTGAAGATTTTCAACGTCTCTAATTCCAGGGTCTGCATAATATCCGCCAGTTACCTGTCCAGCACACTCAAGAAGGTGTCCAGCAAGAATTGCTTGTCCAATTCCTTCATGATTTGATTGATCATATTTAAACTCGTGAATTATTGGAGCTAATGTAAGAGATGGATCTGCAATTCTACCAGTGATAATTACATCTGCATTATTTTCTAGAGCCTCTAAAACGCCCTCTATTCCTGTATATGCATTAGCAGATATTATATTTTCAGAGATGCTATCTAATTTATTTTTGTTTTCTAAAATTTCATAGTTGTAGTAATTTTTTACTTTATTAAGTATGTCATCTCCTGTTACACAAGCAAATTTAATTCCTTTTAAATTGAGTTCCTTGGCAATTTCTACACATTTATTTACAGCTTCTTTTGGATTTGCACTTCCCATGTTTGTAATTACTTTTACATTGTGTTTTTTAATAAGAGGAAGGACTTTTTTCATTCTATATTCAAGTAATTGATTGTAACCAAGTTTAGAATCTTTTGCCTTGTCTTGTTGACCTATTGCAATAGTTCTCTCGGCTAAACATTCAAATATTATATAGTCTAAATTTCCCTTTTCAATTAATTCGATAGCAGGTTCAATTCTGTCACCAGCATAACCTGCACCGCTACCGATTCTTATACTTTTCATAATACTATTGCTCCTACAATTAGTCCGACTACTAGCATGACAATTGTTGTAAGAAATGCTAGAGGAATTGTCTTTTTCTGGTGTTCACCTAAGTCTATGCCACATAGACCTGTAAGTAAAAATGTTGCTCCTGTAAGTGGAGAGATAGGAAAACCTGTGGTCATCTGACCTATAATTGATGCTCTTGCTACCATTACTGGATCAATTCCAAATGTTTTCACAGCTTGTGAAACTACAGGAAGAACACCAAAGTAATAAGAGTCTGGATCAAATACAAGAGATAAAGGCATACTGAAAACTCCTGTTAATAGAGGAATTTTTGATCCTATGCTTGTTGGAATGATTGTAATAAGAGCCTTTGCCATAGCATCTAACATTCCGCTTCCCTTTACTATGCCTGTAAAGCTTCCTGCAGCAAATAGCATACTTGCCATTAAAATAGCAGAAGGAGCGTGTTTATCAATAAGTGTTTTTTGATCTTTTTGATTAGGATAGTTCACAAATAGAACTATTGCTGTTGCAATCATAAATACAGAGGCAGGTGGTAATATGTTTTTTACCATTGTAAATATAGCTAGTACTATAATTGCAATATTAAATAGGAAGAATTTCTTTCTTTCAAGAGGGTTCTTAACTTCTTGAGCAGAAATAGATTCCTCACTTATCTCAAGTTGAGAAATTCTTGCTTTTTCTTTTTTACCAAGGTAAATGGCAATTAGGACTATAAATACAAGTCCTGCTAGCAAACTTGGTATCATTGGATAAAATACAGCTTCAGGGGTTGATTCAAGAGCAGAAATGGCTCTAATTGTAGGGCCGCCCCAAGGCAACATATTCATTACACCAGCTCCAAGAGCAGTACAAGAAGCTAGAGTTGTCATCCTCATAGATAATTTCTTATAAAGTGGCAACATTGCAGGAATTACTATAAGAAATGTAACTGCACCTGAACCATCTAAATGTACTATTGAAGCTAGAATAACAGTACCTACACATATTTTTACAGGGTCATTTCCGACTATTTTAAGCACTCTTTTAATTATTGGTTCAAATGTACCAGCATCTGTTAAAATACCAAAAAATAAAATAGCAAAAATGAACATAACTCCTGTTGGAGCAATTGACTTTATACCATTTGTCATTAGAGTTGGCAGTGTAGCCTTCTCATCTACAATTAAATTTAAATATTTTGCACTTAGAAATCCAATAATTGGGATTACAATAAGGGCAACAATGGTTGTAAGTCTTTTAGTCATAATTAGTATTAGCATTAATACTATGGTTAAAAAACCGATAATGGCTAAATTCATAATAGCCTCCTTTCTAATAAGAATATTTGCAAAAAGCGTTCCTGCAATAAAGATTGAAAATTCGTTAAAAATAAAAATCATTATTCTTAAATTTTAGAATAATGATTTTCGGATTTAGAAATACATTATAAATTCAGTGTTTATATAATTAAAGAAATCTAAAAATTATTCTAGTTTTTTGTAAAGACTTGCAAGAGATATCCCTAGTATTTTGGAAACTTTTCTCTTAGATTTCGTACTATTGCCATATTTTTCGAGTAAATGCAGTATTTCTCTTTTTTCAAAAAGTCTTACTTTTTCCTTTAAATTGAAATTTTCATCATCAAATTCACTAATTTCTGAACTTATTGGTAAATCTGATACAGTTATTACATTTTTAGGGGCACTTATCGTGGCAAATTCAATGATATTTTTTAATTCCCTTATATTTCCAGGGTAACTATAATTTTCTAGAACTTTTAAGGCCTTTGGATCTAGCGAAAAAGTCTTTTTTAATCTTAGGCTTGCAGATTTTAAATAGTATTCTATAAAAGTTTTTAGATCTTCTTTTCTCATAGAAAGAGGGGGAAGATGTATTGGAAATTGACAAAGCCTATAATACAAGTCTTTTCTAAATTTTCCTTCTTTTAAATATTTTTCTATTTCTATATTACAGGCAGATATAATTCTTACATTTATGTCTATATCTTTATTAGAGCCAACTCTTCTTATCTTTTTTTCTTCTATAGTTCTAAGTAACTTTGCCTGTATATCTCTATCTAGTTCTGAAATTTCATCAAGAAAGAGAGTTCCATTATTTGCGCTTTCAAAAAGACCTACATGGCCACCCTTTTTAGCATTTGTAAAAGAGCCCTCTTCATATCCAAATAGTTCTGCTTCTAATAAATCTTTACTTAGGGCTGCACAGTTAAGAGCTATAAAGGAAGAGTACTTCCTATCTGAGTAGTTGTGTATTGCTTGAGCAAATATTTCTTTACCTGTACCTGTTTCGCCTTGAAGAAATACATTTGTATCTGTCTTTGCTACATTTTTTGCCTTATTTATTGCTTTAGCCGTTAGCTCAGAGTTACATATTATATTTTCAAAGTGCCATTTTGTGCCATTTGATTTCTCCAGTCTCTGAGTTAAAATATCCCTCTTTTTCTCAATTTCATCTAATTTCTCCCTAATATAAAAGGCATCCTTTAGAAACGTTACCACAGAAAGTGTGTATTTTACCTCATTATTTTCAAAGATTGGATATATATTGCAGAAGTATTCCTGATCATTTTCCCCTCTTAGCAGTCCAACTATAGGCTTTTTAGTCATTATAACTTCTGGAACTCTAGTTCCTTTTCTTAAGCTTACAAGGGGAACTCCCTTTATAATTTTTAGGTTATCTTTTATCAAGTTTGCATAGGAGTCGTTGAAATATAGAATTTTTACATCTCTGTCACATATAAGAATTCCCTCATTTAAAATTTCAAACATATCTATGAAAAACTTTGTATCCACTTGCTACGTCCATCTTGATATGAAATCACTAAAAATTTTTTCCAAAAGCGGTGAAGAACTTTGCAATTTATTTCATAACATAGATTTAATATAATAATTATAGAGGGAAATATGACCGTTCGTAGCAAAAAAATTCTGATAAAACTCCTTAATATAAAAACCTGTGCTCTTTCAGATTTAGCAGATGAGTTCAATGTAACAATTAGAAGCATAAGAAATGACATTCATTTGATAAATGACTTTATGAATGAGAACAGGTTAAAGCCCATCGAGATAGACAGAAAAGTTCTGATATATGACAAGAAAGATTTAGAAAAAGCTCTATCACTTATGCTAAGGCTAAACAATTATGATGTGACTCTATCTAAACAGGAGAGAGTGGTTTTCATAATTGAAGAGATTTTGATGAAGAAAAATACAGTTAGTTTTAAGTACCTCAGTGACCAGCTTTATGTTTCAACTACAACAGTTGCTCACGATTTAAGGGAGGTAAGAAAAGTTGCAGAACAGCATAATCTTATCTATGACAGCACAAGCGGAATAGACCTTCATGGCAAAGAGTCAGATAAGAGACTGCTTCTTCTAGATATTTCAACAAGAGATGAGCGAATGCATATAGCTGAGTATACGAGGTTTTTTTCTGGTATATCTGAGCAGATATCAAAGCTTGAAGAAAATAGCGGAGTTGTATTTTCAGACAGATCTTTTAATCAGATATCAAACTACATTTTAATTATGCTAACTAGGATAAGAAATGGATTTGTGGTTGAAAGAATTGATGAGAAGAATGAGTACTACGACTATGCAAAGAGGCTGTTTTTAGAGATTTCAAGAGCTTTTCAGATAGAATATTTTGAGAATGAAGTTCTCTTTTTAGCAAAGTTGCTTGCAACTCAGAAGTACATAAGAAAGCACATATATGACAACAACATGATAAGAGTTCAAGTCTATGTAAAGAGCTTTATACATAAAGTCAGCAAAATGCTAAACATAAACTTAGACACAGACTACAATCTAATCTCAAAGCTTTCGCTTCACATAGAGTCTATGCTAAACAATCAGATAGTCCTTAGAAATATAGATGATTCGATAAAGGAAGATTTGGTTGAGTACGAGATAATAAAGGAAGCTGTAAAAAAATTCGAGGTAATTTTAGAGGAGCTAGCTAACAGAAAGATCAGTGAATATGAGCTTGAGTACATAGTAATACACATATGTGCTGCAGTAGAGAGACAAAAGCTAAAAAACATAGGCCTTAAAATAGTCCTTGTAACAGATTTAAGTGTTGGAAACATACAGATCTTGTCAGATAGGTTAGTCAGCAGTTTTGACTTTATAATTACAGATGTAATTCCAATACACATGTTAAATAATTACCAGACCCAAAATATAGATCTATTTATATCTACAAAGCATATCTATAATGCCCCGATCAAGTACATAAAAATCAATGCTATACCCACAAATGAAGACTTTACAAATATATATGATCAGATAGAAAAGATAAGGTACAGATCTTCATTAAAGACAAAGGCCTATAGTAACAAATTTGAGGTTATAAAGACTAAGATGGAGGATTTGGCAGACGGATATGAGGGAAATTTAGAGGACTTTGTATCAGAAATATCTGAGATAATTTTTCAGACTTATGAGAAAACTTACCATCCAGATGAATATTTTTTGCAAAAACCACTCTCTCTTCTTCTTACAACCGATAACATACGAGTTGATATAGATGTCAAGGACTGGAGAGAAGCGCTAGAG
>JAEZUZ010000016.1 GCA_023443345.1 Bacillota bacterium | reverse complement strand
TATCATTTTTATCTCTAAATGCTTTCTCAGCAAGTGTTTTTGTCGTCTCTTGAGAAACTGTAGTATATTTATCTGTTATATTTTTTATTCCAAAAACTAAATCTTTAGCATCTTTTTGATATAATACATAGCTTGCAAAAAGAACTTCTGAAGCACCTTGAATATCTACAATTTTTGAAGAAAGCATTCCCCCAGTTATACTTTCAGTAAGAATCAATCTCCTATTCTTTACTTTTAAAAGATTAACTAAATATTCATATATGTCACTATCACCTTCATATAGAAAAATATCTGAAAATCTTATCTTAATTTTATTACTGATATCTTCTACAATTTCTAAATTGTGTGCATGAATAACGACATATATATACCCTAAATCTACATAGGTTTCAAAATATTTATCATAATCTGGATTAAAAAGCTCTAAAATTTCTTTCTCTAATTTGTATTCAGAATAACTAGAAAAGACGAGTTTCTTAGAGACAAATTTCCTTCTGTTGTAATTTTGGAGTATATTTTCAAACATTAAAGTGTTTTCAGCTGGTGGACCAGGAAGAAGATAAATTTCTGTGTCATTTAATTTAAATTTCTCTCCACTAGCATATCCATAGATATTTTCAATGCTATAAACATGAATTATATTTTTAATATTATTTATAGCTTTTAATGTAACATCATCATGGGTAAGTCCAAGTCCTCCTGTAATTACTATTACATCATAATTTTAAAAAAAATCTATAGAATTTTCTATATCTTCCTTAATGTCACCAATACTTATTTCTAAAGAGAAATCATATCCATAACTGTGAAGCATTTTTGAAAAATTCTGTTTATTTGTATCTAATATTCTTCCTTGAATTATCTCATTACCTACAGTTATTAAACCCCATTTCATAGACAATTCCTATTTTTATATATGTAATCATAAGCTGATATGACAGTAAGTATTAACATAACAAGTTGAAGAAATTTTATTAAAAAAGGAAAATAGCTTCCAGTGAAGTACTTATCAGTCACAAGACAGTAATGTGTTAAAATAATACAAGCCATTTGACTTATTGTTTTTAATTTCCCCCAGATACTTGCAGCAATAACAGTATTTTTACCAGCACAAATTGCTCTAAAGACACTTATAATTATTTCTCTTGAAACTATGACTATCAAAATAATAGGATGTAAAATTCCATAGTATGTAAAAATAATAAATGCGCTTATCGTAAGTATTTTGTCAACTAGTGGATCTAAGAATTTACCTAAATCTGTAACCATGTTGTACTTTCTTGCAATATAACCATCTAAAAAATCAGTTGAAGATGCAACAATAAATACAATTAGAGTTAATAGATCAAAAGAAGTATACAAAAATAACATAATATATACTGGAACTAAAAATAGTCTTAAAAAAGTAATTTTATTAGCTAAATTCATATGATTCTCCCTCTTAAATCATAGTCTAAACTCTCTATAATCTCAATATTTACTATCTCACCCTCTTTTACTTTTCCATCATTGTTTATAATAGTAAATCCATCAATTTCAGGAGACTGTGAATATATCCTAGATATAACCTCATTTTCATAAACTTCATCAACTACTGCACTGTATTTTTTAGATACAAAATTACTCAATAATTTAGCACTTATTGATTGCTGAATATTCATAATTGTTTCTCTTCTTTTTGAAGCAATGTTTGGATCTACTTTGTTTGGCAATTTAAAACTTGCAGCATCTTCCTCATCACAATACTCAAATACACCTACAGCATCCATCGGATATTCTCTTACAAAGTTTTTAAGTATTTCGAAGTCTTGTTCTGTCTCACCTGGAAAACCAACTATAAATGTTGTCCTAATAATACTATTGTCGAACTTTTCTCTTATCTTATTGTATATCCTAACAAGATCCTCGTATCTTACACTTCTATTCATAAGTCTAAGTATTCTATCACTTGCATGTTGCATTGGAATATCAAAATATGGAAGTATTCTCTTGCTATTTGCAATAAAATCTAGGATTTCATCGTCTAACTCATCTGGATATAGATAGTGTAGTCTTATCCTATCAATTGTATCAATTTCATCAAGAGATTTTAGAAGGTCTATTAATTTAATCCCCAAATCTCTACCATATCTTACAGTGTCTTGACTAATAATGATAACTTCTTTAATCCCTAGACTTCCTATATCTCTAACTTCTCTTACAATATTATTTATTTCTCTAGACCTTAATTTACCTCTTAGTTTAGGAATAATACAGTATGTGCAATGATTATCACAGCCTTCAGAAATTTTGACATAGCTATAGGATTTATCAAACTGATGTAGTTGCTTAAATTGCTGTAGTGCAAACTGATCACTATTTAGATCATCAGTATAAATTTTTTCCTTATTACTTGATTCCAAATAATTTACTATATACTTCATCTGACCTGTACCTAAAAATAAGTCAACCTCAGGTATTTCTATAGCTAAATCTCTAGCATACCTCTGAACCATACACCCTACTACAATAAGCTTTTCTGGCTCATATGAAGCACATTCTAAAATTGTCTGAATACTTTCTTCAACAGCCGGCTGAATAAAGCCACAGGTATTTATTATTATATAGTCAGCTTCGCTGATATCACTTACAGGAAGATATCCAGCATCTATCAAATTAGATTGTATTTGAAGTGAATCTACATCATTTTTAGAACACCCTAGAGTTCTAACATGAAATTTCTTCATCTAGTTCCTCTCTACTTTTAACTAATACTTCTCTAGGTTTAGATCCCATTGAAGGTCCTATTACACCTATATCTTCTAGCATATCTATTAGTCTTCCTGCTCTGCTATGTCCAATTTTAAATCTTCTCTGTAACATACTAACTGATGCTTGCTGAGTTGATATGACCATATCTATTACATCATCAAACAAATCGTCTTCATGATCAAGATTAAATTGATTATTTGAATGCTGTGTTTCAACTATATCTTCTCTATACTCAGGCGCATCGTGTTTATCTTTAATAAACTCAACTATATTCTCAACTTCTTCTTCACTTATAAATGCACCCTGTATTCTCTGAGCAACTTTTGATGTAGGCCTGATATATAACATATCTCCCTTTCCAAGGAGTTTTTCTGCACCAGCTCTATCTAAAATAGTTTTTGAATCTACATATGATGCAACACTAAATGCAATTCTTGAAGGTATATTTGCTTTGATTGTTCCTGTTATTACATCTACAGATGGTCTCTGAGTTGCAACAATCAAGTGAATTCCTGAAGCTCTACCCATTTGGGTAATTCTAGCTATTGCATCTTCAACATTGTTAGAAGAAACCATCATAAGATCTGATAACTCATCTATTATAATTACAATCTTTGGCAAAATATCTTCTCTGTGTTTAGAGTTATAGCTATTTATATCCTTGCTATTATTTTCAGCAAATAGATTATATCTTCTAACCATCTCACTTACTGCCCAATTGAGTGCTGTAGCTGCCTTATGAGGATCAGTAACAACAGGTAACATAAGATGAGGTATGCCATTATATACATTAAGTTCTACAACTTTTGGATCAATCATTATAAGCTTTAATTCTTCAGGAGAAGATTTATATAGAAAACTTGTAATAATTGAATTTATACATACACTTTTACCTGAGCCGGTTGCACCTGCAATAAGTAGATGTGGCATTCCCTCTAAATCTGCAACAACAGGATTTCCTGATATATCGATACCAACGCCAAAATTAATAGGAGATTTGCTATTTGTAAATTCTTTACTTTCTAATATATCTCTTAATCCTACTGTAACTTTTGCATCATTAGGAACTTCTATTCCAACTGCGGCTTTTCCTGCAACTGCTGCTATTCTAACATGACTTACTGCTAAATTAAGAGCAATATCATCAGATAGACTTTGAATTTTTGATAATTTAATGCCGGGATCTAGCTCTAATTCAAATCTATTTACAATTGGTCCTTGTGCAATATCAATTACTCTTGCACCAATTCTATAATTAGATAATATATTCTCTATCTTATTAGCTAGATCATACAACATATCTTTAGTTTTTAGCTTAACTTTTTTACTCTTATTAAGAAGTGATAGAGGAGGTTTTCTATATTCAACTTTTTGTGAAATATCTTGATTCATTTGAGTATCTAATGATTGATATACCTCTTTTTCTTTATTTGGCTCATATTTTACTTCTTCTTGAATATCTTCAACCTCTTCTTCGTATTCATCCTCTTGTACATCTTCGAAAGTCTCATGCTCAAAACCTTCAAAGACAGGAACATGAATATCTTCTTCTACTTCTTGAATTTCAAGTTCTCTTTGCTTCTCTATTCGTTCTAATTCTTTTTTAGCAATTTTCTTTTGAGAGCGTCTTGATCTTAAATCTTTTAAATATATCCCTAAATTTACTCTTAAATCTTTGAATAATTTTACAACTGAATAATCTGTTATCATAAATAAGCTTATAAAAAATAGAACAAAGCTTAAAAGAATTATTCCTATCCTTCCAATTACATGTGAAAGAATTGATGTAAAAAATGCCGAAAATATACCAGAAGACTTGAGATCAACTGATAGTTCATAAATTTTTGACATTGACAATCTCTTAATTGCTATATCATTATAGAAAAATATTCCTGAAAAAATTATGCAACTTAAAAATAGAATTATAGAACCATATATCAATTGATTTTTTCTATTTTTAAAATATGGACTTACACTAAATACTAAAATAGCAAATAGCAAAATTGGAAAGAAATATCCAAACATACTAAAACTTCCAAGAGTTATATTTCTTAAAAATCTTCCAACAAATGCACCTGCTCTAAAATATAGTGCAAATATATAGAGTATGAAAAAAGCAAAGAAAAGGAGAAGTGCGATCTCCTTTTTAATTACAAATCTTTTTCTTTTAATATTTCTCTTTCTCTTTGCAGCCATCTATCTCACCTTTATTCCAGTTGAACCAAAGCCACCTGTACTTCTTTCTGTATCATTGAGCTCTTGAACTTCCACAAATTGAGCTACTTCTACTTTATTAAAAACTATTTGAGCAATTCTATCGCCATTATTAATAGTATAAGTTTCATTTGAAAGATTTACCATTGGTATTTTTAGTTCACCCCTATAGTCGCTATCAATAGTTCCAATTCCATTGACCATAGTAATGCCATGCTTAATGCTTAAACCACTTCTGGCTCTTACCTGAGCTTCATACCCCTCTTCAAATTCTATATATAAACCAGTAGGTATCAATTTTCTTTCAAGTGGTTTTAACTCAATTGGTTCAGATAAATATGCACATATATCACATCCAGCCGAACCACTTGTCTGATATTTTGGCAATTCGTTAGTAGATGTATTAACTATTTTTACTTTCATTAGAATCTCCAAAAATAGCCTTTCTTGAAGCAGAGATTTTGTCATCTTCGATAGATGTAACTTTTACAACTATTTCGTCTGCTAATTTGAATTCATCTTCTACTCTTCTTAAGTGTCTTTCTGTAAGCTCAGAAATATGAACAAATCCATCAATTCCTGGCTTTAATTCTACAAAGACACCAAATTTCAAGATTTTAACTATTTTAGCAGTAAAGACATCTCCAACTTTGATATTTTTAATAAGTTCTTCCTTCTCTTTCTTAAAACTATCTTCTTCTAATGCCTTTACAGAACCCTTTAGTTTTCCATCATCATCTTTTTCTGTGATTTTAATTCTAATAGGGTCTCCAACTTTATACTTACTTTCTACAGTTTTTAATCGTTCTCTTGATAGTTCAGATATATGTACTAAGACTTCATGAATTCCATCGATATCTACAAAAGCTCCAAAGCTTGCAACTTTAGATACTTTACCATCAAATACTGTTCCTATTTCAATTTCTCTAGTTATATCTTCAATTCTCTTTTTAGCCTGTAGTCCACCTTCACTATCAGCTGCTGTAATAATGACCTTTCCTAGATCATCGATATCAACCTTGACATTGTAATCTGTAGTTATCTTTGTAATAATCTTACCGCCAGTACCTATTACATCTCTAATCTTGTCTGGATTAATTTGTAATGTAAATACTCTTGGAGCATAAGGAGATAATTCGCCTACTTCACTAATTGCTTCACTCATCTTTGATAGGATGTGCATTCTACCTTCTTTTGCTTGATGTAATGCACGTGTTAGTGTTTGCTCATCTATGCCAGATATCTTCATATCCATCTGTATAGCTGTGATTCCATTAGTTGTTCCAGCAACTTTAAAATCCATATCTCCAAGGAAATCTTCAACTCCCTGTATATCACTTAGTATTGTTACTTTGTCTTCTTCCTTTATAAGACCCATAGCAATACCTGCTACTGGAGCTTTTATTGGTACACCTGCATTCATCATTGACATAGAAGCTGCACATATACTTGCTTGTGAAGTTGAACCATTAGAAGATAAAACTTCACTAACAACTCTTATTGTATAAGGAAAATCTTCTTCATCAGGAATAACAGCTAATAGTGCCTTCTCTCCAAGTGCACCATGGCCAATTGCACGTCTGTTTGGACCTCTCATTGGACCTGTTTCTCCAACTGAAAAGTTAGGGAAATTGTAGTGATGCATAAATCTCTTATTCTCTTCAGCTTCAATACCATCTAATCTTTGAGCTTCACCAAGAGCTCCTAGAGTCGTCAAACTTAGAGCAGATGTAAGTCCTCTTACAAAATATCCTGAACCATGAGTTCTCCTAATTAATCCAACTTCTGTTGTTATAGGTCTTATTTCAAGAGAGTTTCTTCCATCAGGTCTTTTATCATAATTAGTAATTAAGCTACGCATTGTCTTCTTTTCAATGCTTTTAAATGTCTTCTGAATTAGATATTGATTTTCTTGAAGTTCTTCTTCGCTAAGATTTAATTCACTTAAAAGTCTTTCATTTACTGCTTCTAATTCCTTAGCACGTTCCTCTTTATCATAGACTTGATCATATATTCTATAGACATCATCCTTAATAATTTCAGCAATTTTTTCCTTTAGTTCTTCATTTTCTTGAGGTTTTACAAAAGGAGATTTTTCAATATTTAATTCTCTCTGTACTTCTTCTACAAAGCTTACAAATTCTTTTATAATTTCATGGCCTTGTTTAATAGCATCAAGCATAACTTCTTCACTCAACTGATTTGCTTGAGCTTCAACCATCATAACAGCTTCCTTAGTACCTGCCAGTGAAAGACTTAGCAATGAATCTAATTGCTCATCTTCAGTAGGGTTAAATATAACTTTAGAATCCTTATATCCTACATGTACTGCCCCTATAGGACCTTCAAATGGTATATCCTTTGCAATACTAAGTGCAACAGAAGCTCCCAAGATAGCTACAATCTCTGGTGATACACTATGATCGATACTCATTACTTGAGCAATAATCTGTACATCATTATTATATCCATCTGGAAAAAGCGGTCTTATAGGTCTATCCATTAGTCTTGAAGCAAGAGTTGCCTTTTCAGATGGTCTTCCTTCTCTCTTTAAATATCCCCCTGGGATTTTTCCAACTGCATATAATTTTTCTTGAAATTCACAACTAAGTGGGAAGAAATCAATTCCCTCTCTTGCCTCTGAACTTACAACATGCACCATTATCTGAGTATCGCAGTATGATGCTAAGACTGTTGAATCTGTTAGAGGTGCAAACTTACCCACTTCTACACTGAATGGCTTGCCAGCTATTTCAGTTGAAAATATTCTATGTTCCATAGATCCTCCAATTTATAGATGTTAAAAAAGTGGGATAAACTCCCACCTTTGCATTACTATTTTCTTAAATTTAATCTCTCTAGTAAGTTTCTGTAGCGATCTATGTCATTGTTCTTAACATAATCTAACAGTCTTTTTCTACGACCAACCATCTTTAATAGACCTCTTCTTGAATGGTGATCTCCTTTGTGCACTTTAAGGTGTTCATTAAGTTCATTAATTCTAAATGTTAGTAGAGCTATTTGAACTTCTGAAGAACCAGTGTCACTATCGTTGATTTTGTAATCATTAATTATTGAGATTTTTTCTTGTTTTGTCATAATGCCTCCTAATAAAATCTTTTCCTATAGCAAAGTAAACGTCGGAGTATCGATTACCTCGCTACGGTAGTATTATTGTACCATAAACACATATGTTTTACAATGTATTATTTATTATAAAAGTCGAAAAATTTATTAAAATTATCTAGGCTCTCAAGGAATATTTCAACATATCTTGGATTTACATTGTAGAACTCTTCTACAGTATTTTTAACATGTTCCTCATACTCACCTATTAATTTTTCTCCCTCTTCTGTAAGTGACAACATAATAACTCTTCTATTATTAGGATCATAATTTCTCTGCACAAGTTTTCTTTCAGTTAAATGATCTATTATCTTGGTTAATTGTTGATTGCTCACTCCTATATTTTTAGCTAAAGTGCTCATATTTACAACTCTGTGATTATATAGAGAAATCATGGCAAAAATCTGCCTTCTTCCTAAATTAAGAAAAGTGTGTGATTCAGATTTAAATACTAAATCAATTAACTTAGTATTTATAGCCATTACATTCTCCAACATTTTTGTGTAACTTTCAATTTTGAACATATCTACCCTCCGAAAAATATTGCTTAGTTTCATCTATATCTCTTTGAATTGTTCTAATCAATTCATTGTAATCTTTAAATATTATATCGTCTCTTAAAAATTTATAAACCTCTATTTTTACATTATAATCATAGATATTTTTATCAAAATCAAAAATATAGGTTTCAAAAGTGAGCCCTCTATCATCAAAACTAGGAGATTTACCATAATAGGATATGCTCTTATATGATTTATTATCAATTAGAGTTTTAGAAATATATACACCATGTCTAAGAGCAAGTTCGCTTTCAAAACTAAAATTAATAGTTGGAAAGCCTAATTTTCTTCCAATGCTTTTTCCATGCTGAACTTTAGAGCTTAGTGAGTAAATTCTTCCCAAATACTCATCTATATTTTCAATATCTCCAGATTCCATCATATTTCTTATTAGAGTAGAATGAATAACTACACCATTTTTTAAAAGTGGCTCTACTCTTGTAAATTCATAGGATGAAATTTCCTCTTGATTATATCCAAAGTGGAAATCATGTCCAACAACTAAATGTTCAACATCAAAACCCAGTGAATTTATAAACTCATTTTGAGACATCTTTCTAATCTGCTGTGTAAAATCCATATCTATTACATAGTCTATCCCATAAGAGTTTAGATATTGAAGTTTATTATCTATTGGATATATTTTTTTAGTTTTTGTATTTTTAATTAAATCTTTAGGAACATTTCTAAAGCATACAAGAACACTCTTTAATTTTTTTTGTCTTGCAACTTCTAATAATTTATCTATAACTTTTCTATGACCTAAATGAACTCCATCAAAAGTGCCAATACTTAGGACAACTTTTTCATTTTCTTTCAAATAATTTTCTCCTTAGTATAGGATGAATTATTCCATCCTGCTATTCCAACAAATTCGTTATTGTATATCAATTTTACTTTTTGACCTACAAAATCTGTTGATATATATTTTTTTCTTCCGTGAATTAAGTCACTATATTCTACATCACTTAAGCAGACTTCCCTAAAAGGTAAAAATTCATCAATTTTTTTTATAAAACTTCTATCGCCTTTGCTTAACATATCTTCTATTTCTTCAAAAGTATATGTTTGATCTAAAGACACAAAGTCATTTTCTGTTCTAATAAGTGAAGTCATGATTGCACTTGAATTTAGATATCTTCCAATATCATCAATTAAAGATCTTACGTATGTTCCCTTTGAGCAAAATAATGATATCACATACTCATCAGAATCAACAATACTTTTTATTGATATATCATCTATGCTTACTATTCTAGGTTTTCTTTCAATTTCTTGACCAAGTCTAGCATACTCATAAAGTTTTTTACCATTATACTTTATTGCAGCATACATAGGTGGAATTTGTTTTATTTTACCTCTAAATTTATCTTCTGCATTTTTTAATTCTTGGGGGCTGAACATAGTTTTAGATTCAACTTTTTTTACATTTCCCCAAATATCTAAAGTATCTGAAGTATATCCAAATTTAAAAGTTGCAATATACTTTTTTTTATCAGATTTAACTATATCTATAAATTTAGTGCTATTTCCAAGGTAAATATTTAAAACACCCTCTGCCATTGGATCTAAAGTTCCACTGTGACCACATTTGATATTTAGCAATTTCTTGATTTTACTTACACAACTATGAGATGTAATATTCTTTTGTTTATTTAGATGAATTATACCTTGCATATTCTTCCTCTAATATCTTTAGTACATCTTCATATATCAAAACTGGATCAGAATAACCTAGAGTTGCTCCAGCAGCCTTCTTGTGACCACCTCCGCTAAATATTTTAGCAACATTAGATACATCAAAATCAGAATTTGTCCTAAATGAAGCCTTAAAACTATTGCTGTAATAGTATACAACTAGACTTATTTCAACAGAATCAATATCTCTTAAAATTTCTACAATTGAGTCACAATCCCTATAATTAGCTTGATCTTGCATCTCTTTAGTTATGAGTACACTAGCTATTTTGCCATTATATGTAAACTTAGCATTTTGCATTGCTAAGCTAATTAGCTTCCAATACTCAACCTTTTTATTAGCATACAACTTAGAATTTATTAGATTTAAATCTACCATATCTACTAAATTCGAAGCTACACTTAGAGTATTTTTTGAAGTATTATCATACATAAATCTATTTGTATCTGTAGAAATTCCTGTATAAAGAGCTGTTGCTATCTTATTATCAAATACCTCTTCTTCTTTAAATAAGTCATATATTATCTCACATGTAGAAGAATAATCATCAAATATATAATTAAAATCTCCAAAATAAGTATTTGTTGCATGATGATCTATCACAATTAATGGCATATTTTCACTTAGTGAATATCTATCATCTACTCTCTTTTCATCAGCTGTATCTACACAGATTATACAATCATAACTTTCAGAAAGTTTTTCACCACTGTATAATTTTATATTTGTATTATCGATAAAATCTAAATAAGAAGGTATATTATCAAGCTGTATTACGTCTGCATCAATACCTAAATTATTCAATATGAGAGATAATCCGACACTGCTACCTATTGCATCACCATCAGGCTTTTTATGAGATAATATCGCTACTTTTTTATATTCTCTAATTATCTGAGTTATCTTCTTCATTATCCTCTTCTTTTTTAATATCAAGCGACTTAATAAGTTCTCTCATCTTCATGGCATCTTCTAAATTTTCATCATAAAGAAATTTTGGGTCGGGAGTCTTATATATATTTAACTCCCTTCCTATGATTCCTCTGACATAACCTTTAGCATTATTTAAAATTTCTAAAACTTCTCTTTTTTCTTCATCACTTTTTGCTAAAAATGATACATATATTTTTGCAAAAGATAGATCTCTTGTAAGATCTACTCTAGTTATAGTTGTCATTGGAGGTATCCTTGGATCTTTAATTTCATAAATTATTGCACTGCTTACAATTTTCTTTATCTCCTCTGATACTCTCCTAACTCTATTTGGATTCATTATAACTGCCTCTGAATTTTCTTAATTATGAATGTCTCAATGACATCATCAACCTTGATATCATTATATCTATTAAGACCTATACCACACTCATAACCCTGATTTACTTCCTTAGCATCTTCTTTAAATCTCTTAAGAGAGCTTACTTCACCTTCATAAATGACAATATCATCTCTTATAAGTCTAACTTTAGAAGATCTAGAAATCTTTCCTTCTTGTACATATCCACCTGCAATTGTCCCAACTCCAGGAACTTTAAAGATATCTCTTACTACTACAAAGCCCTCTACTTCTTCCTTCTCAATTGGCTCAAGTAGTCCTTCTATAGCATCCTTTACATCATTGATAATGTCGTAAATTACTCTATATGTACGTATTTCAACCTTTTCTCTTTCTGCAATGCTTTGAATATTTTTATTAGGTCTTACATTAAAAGCAAAGATAATAGCATTAGATGTAGTAGCTAATAGTATATCTGCTTCTGTAATTGCTCCAACTTGAGACTTAATTATATTTACATTTACTTCTTCATGGCTTAATTTTTCAAGTGAAGCAGAAATTGCTTCTATTGATCCGTGTACATCTGCTCTTAAAATAACATTTAATTGCTTAACAGAACCTTCCTCTGCACCTTCAAATATATTTTCAAGTGTAGTAATTTTCTGAGTTGATTGAATTTTCTGTGCTCTTTTAGCATCTGCATTCTTCTGAGCGTTAGCTCTAGCAATTTGATCATTATCAACTACATAAATCTTCTCTCCGGCTTGAGGTAATTCATTAAGTCCTGTAATCTCAAATGCAGATGAAGGACCAGCTTTTTTAAGAAGTTTACCTTTGTCGTTTTTCATAGTTCTAACTCTACCAAAGCTTGAACCTGCAAATACAGAGTCTGACTGTCTTATTGTCCCTTTCTCTAATAAGACTGTAGCGGTTGTTCCCATTTGTTTATCTATATTTGCTTCTATAATTGTTCCAACACCAGCTCTATTTGGATTTGCTTTAAGTTCTAATATTTCTGCTTGAAGTAAAATTGATTCAAGAAGTTGATCGATGCCCTCTCCCTTAAGTGCAGAAACTTCACAACTTATTACATCACCACCCCAATCTTCAACAATTACATTTTCTTGACTGAGCTCCTGTTTAACTTTTTGAGGATTAGCTCCTGGTGTGTCCATTTTATTTATTGCAACAATTATAGGTACTCCTGCATTTTTAGCATGATGTATTGCCTCGATTGTCTGAGGTCTAACTCCATCATCTGCTGCAACTACAAGTACAGCAATATCTGTAACTTGTGCACCTCTTGCTCTTAATGTTGTAAAAGCTTCGTGACCAGGTGTATCTAAAAATACAATTTTCTGATTTTGATAATATATCTCTGAAGCTCCTATGTGCTGAGTAATTCCACCTGCTTCACCCGTTCTAACATGTGTATTTCTAATTGCATCAAGAAGGGATGTCTTTCCATGGTCTACGTGACCCATAACTGTAACAATTGGAGCTCTTGGAACTAAATCTTCTTCCTTATCTTCAAAGTCAAATATTTCTTCCTGAATTTCTTCGGCTGCTTTTTTTCTTGTTACTTCAACGCCTTTCTCCATTGCAAATAGTGCTGCAACATCATATGGCAGTGAATCGTTGATAGAATACATTTCACCCATCATCATAAATTCTTTTATAAGTTCAACTGGTGAAATTTTCAATAAACTTGCTAAATCAGCTAATAAGATAGTATCTGGAATTTCTATGCTCATGTTTTCATAATTAGGTGTATCGTCTTTTTTCTTCTTATACTGAGCCTTTGTTCCTCTGGTTTTCTTCTTGTATGTCTTAGCTTCTACTTGATCTTCTTCATTTAGTTGTTGGTGTGGTCTAAGTTTAAATTTCTTTTTATCTTCAACTTTATTTTTAGTCTTAGCCTGACCATCTATTCTTTTTAAATCTTCACTTTTATTTTTATAGTCCTTCTTCTTTAATTTTTTTGAAGAAGTAGTAGTCTTCTTCTGAAGTTCACTATCTTCAATAAAATCTCTAGATTCTTTCTTTGGTCTTTGTGAAGGTTGTTTAGGACCTCTATTATTGAAATTTGAGTCCTTGTCTTTAGAAAATTTATTTTTCCTATCTTGATCATTATTAGGTTTATTTCTAAAGTTCCTGTCCTGTCTTTCACCATTATTATTAAATTTCTTATTTTTGTTATTAAAATTATTGTGATAATCTTTTCTATTTTTATTATCGAAGTTCTTTTTATTTTTATCTGTTTTTTCTCTATTATCTTGCTTTTTAGTTTCTATATTTTGAGAAACTTCTTTTTTGCTGCCTGGTGCAATATAGGATTTAAATTTATTGTAATCATCTTCAGAAATTATACTCATGTGATTCTTAACCTCTACTCCAAAATCCTGAAGTTTTGATATAAGATTCTTACTTTGCATATTTAATTCCTTAGCAACCTCATATACTCTTTTATTACTCATAGAACCTCCTTTACCTACTCATGAGCTTG
>JAEZUZ010000011.1 GCA_023443345.1 Bacillota bacterium | reverse complement strand
CAACATAAATATTATAGCTATAAATGTAAATATACTAAGCAGAGATATATGTGAGTTAAAAATGCTAAAAGCGGCACCTGTATTTGTTGCATATGTAAGATGTAATTTATCTTCAACTAGTGGTATTGTCCCAATTTCTTTTAAATATGAGTTTGCCCATATCTTTGTAAATCTATCAAAACCATACCCAAGTATAAAGACAAGCATAAATGGTATTAACTTATTTATTTTTTGCTTTCCACTTAAGTCCATATATCGGTCCCTGCTTTTCAAATTTTTCTTCGTATTCTGTCTTAATATTTTCTACATACCTGCTATCATTGTGCAAGTCAAGTGTTATGTCATATGCAACTCTATTTGTGGCAAATAGCTCTTCTAAAGTAAAAGCAAATAATTTAGAATTATCAGTTTTAAAAGCTATCTCTGCCCCATCTCTAACTACAAAATCATATAGATCTAGAAAGCTCCTATATGTCAATCTTCTCTTGTAGTGTTTATTCTTAGGCCATGGATCAGAAAAGTTAAGAAAAAGACCATCAAACATATTTTCGTGCATATATTCTCTTATTGAAGATAGATCCATTTTTAGTATCTTTACATTCTCTGTCTCCAACTTCTCGCTTGCCTGCACAAGTATGTCTAGGTACTTGTCTATCCCTATATACATGTCCTTTTGGTTTCTCTTAGCCATCTCTCTTATAAATTTGCCCTTTCCCATTCCAAATTCTGCATAGAGATGTCTATAATTGCCAATCAATTCTTCTCTAGTAATAGTTTTATCAACAATAATGAGGCGATCTTTGACCACCTCATAACGTCTATCTAAGTTTGTTATTCCTCTTGTTCTCATGAGCCTTGACTCTCTTCTTTAATTATTTCTTGATAGTTTCCAATTATAAATTCATTAATTCCACTATTCTCTAAGAGACTTAAATATTCTTTGAAATAACTCTCATCTTTTACATCAAAATATATCTCTGGTCTAATAATTGACGGTGTAAGGACACTTGAGTTTCTATCAATTATTCTTTTGATCGTTTTGAGATTTTCCTTGTTATCTGTAGAATTAATTTCTATAAATGGATTTATTATATCACTTCTATTTGTAAGTGCTTCATATTGATGCCCTATATAGAGATCGTGAGTTACTTCTATAGCCTTAGATTTCACACTTACACCTACTAGCATATTTTGCTGATGAACTTCCCTATTTATGAAATCTATAAAGTTTTGAAGCACTTCTACTCTAGGCTTGACTAATTCTCCATACTCAAGTTCACTATCTGGCAAGTCTGGAAATTCAACTCCAACTAACATTATTTCATCAAACCCATTCTTATTGGCCTCTTTTGCCACATCGGCAATATATTGCCATCCTTTTTTACTATATGGATTTATCAAGTAGCTATCTCTATCATTTATAAGTTGTAAGTCCTTACCTATTAGTCCCTCTGATTCATTGGCTTTTACAAAGTCATTAGATCTAAATGTGCTTATCTCAGCCACAAGCCTAAATCCTCTATCTTTTATTTTCTTAATTGCTGAATTATCATCAAATATATATATATAATCCATGTTGTACTTAGAGGCAACTTCAGATTTAAAAAGAAATCTATCGTGACTCTCCTTATAATCTATAACAACTGTATTTATGTTTAAATTTTTAATGGAATCTAAAAATTTATCCAGATCATCAAATTCATTTGTTGACATATATATCGCTCTAACTGGCTGATAGTTATTGATTTCTCTCATCTTGCCAAGATAGAGATCGTAGTCTGCTCCCTCTAATCTATCAAATACACTTGAGTCAGAATTAATGCTCAAAGTGTAGTCAGGAACATAACCCATTATTCCATCAATAGTTTTTACATGAGCAGTATCCTTATTTTTGTCAATAAGAGCAACTCTTTGATTTTTAAATAATTTCCTGGTTGTATCAGACCCTCTTTCAACTTCTAAATCAAGTGAATCTACATTTATAAAGTAATAATCTAGAGGCTTGCCAACAGATGCACTATTTACACGTTGCCAATCGCTGTGTCTAACAAATTTTATAGAATGGATACTGTTTGCATTAGTCCTTCCAAAGTAGAGCGAAATCATAACCGCTATTACTACAACTACTGATAAGATGTATATCAAATTTTTTTTAGTCATTGAGCTCCTGCTATTTTATAAGTTGCAATGATTTCAAAAGAATTAGGGACACCATAATCCTCTTCTTTTAGATCTTCAAATAGGAACTTTCCTTCAATTCCTATCCTATTCATTCCCATCTCAATATAGTTCATCATAATTCCCGCTTGAAGGGCTGTATTTACTTCCTTTTCGTCCTTTTCAATACATACAAGAACTGAATCATCAAGGATTATAAATCTCCAAGGTTGCTTATTTTCATAACTTGGAGCATATTTCATCATTGAAAATGCCTTCTTGTAACCTAGAACTTCTAGTTCTTCAGGATTAATTACATTGTTCCACTTTCTAGAATAGATATAGTCATTTGTGTGAGATCTATCTATATCTTTTTCTCTATCTTGAAAATCTACATTTTTATAGCCATCTTCTCTATAGTCAGCTGTAGCAACTTTAGCTTTTCCAAAGAATTTCTGTATGAAATTTTCTGTCTTTGCATATCCAAGTGCAAGTATTGCAATAGGTTCTTTATCTGCTCTAATTCCGACTAAGTTCTCTTTAACAACCTTAGGTTTATTTACTGTAATCCAACAATTTGCTATTGAATAGGAAAAAGCCTTAAGAGCAATCTTCTCTCCTATATATCCTGCAGTTGCTATTGATTCCCTATCATCCTTACTTAAAATAACCATGTAATGAGGTGCTTTTATCATCTTTCCTTGATATCCTGCTGCATCTCCTAAATTAGAAGCAAAGCTCTCACCATCTTCAACCCATCTAAGACCAATACTGCTAGAATAATTTTCTTCAATAATCTTTGAATATTCTAAAAAATTCTCTCTATCTGTCTTTGAAATTTCCTTATTCTTGTACTCTCTACAAGATTGTCTTTTAGATATAAATTCCCAAGTTTGCACAATAGCCTCCTTTATTAGTTAATTATACTTTATATTATGAGTTCAATCAACTCATAAAGCTTGATAATTCACAATAGTTGTGATACCTTTACATAGTAAATTATAGGAGAATTTATGGACAGACATTTAGAACTAGGCACAATGCCTATAGGAAAACTTTTGAGAAAACTTTCAATACCTGCAATCGTAGGTTTATTTATGAATGCTCTATACAATGTAATAGATATGATATTTGTCGGTCAATCTGTTGGTAAGCTTGGCATAAGTGCACTTGCTGTGTCCTCACCAATTATGATTATAAATTTTTCTTTTGGACTAGCCCTTGCAGTTGGAGCAGCTAGTTATATATCTAGAATGTTGGGGGCTAAAAATATAGAGAAAGCAAACGAATACTTTTCTGTAAGTTACATTGTTGTAGTTGTAACTTCAATAGTATTTTTAATACTATGCTATATATTTACAGATGACATTCTAAGGTTTTTCGGTGCTACAGAAAAGATATTGCCACTAGCAAGAATATATCTTCAGATCGTACTTATCGGATTTATGCCAAATGCTCTTTCTGTTATAAGCAATCATACAATAAGAGCTCAGGGCCACGCGATGTATTCAATGTTTGCAATGACAATTGGAGTACTTATAAATCTATGTCTAGATCCTCTTTTAATATTTGGATTTGACATGGGAGTATCTGGGGCAGCTATTGCAACTGTAGTCTCATACTTCATAGGATTTATAGTTGGAATGTATTTCTTCTACAGTGGAAAAAGTGTACTTACAAGACTTCCTCATCAAGTAAGTTTTAATCTAAAACTTGCATGGGAAGTTTTCTATGTAGGTCTTCCTACATTTTTAAGAAATGCTCTAAGTAGTTTATGCCTTATGATAATCAACAACGTACTTGGCAGATTTGCTGGAGAAGTTGGCATTAGTACATATGGCATTATTGAGAAGCTGATGTCCTTTACATATATGCCTGCTTTTGGTATTGTTCAGGGAATGCAGCCAATAGCTAGCTTTAACTACGGTTCATATAACTACGATAGGATATGTAAAGTAATTAAAAAATCACTGCTTTGGATAACTCTAATACTTTCAATTGTATCTATATCTATACAATTGTTCCCAGAATTTTTCATAAGGCTATTTGTAGATGATCCAGAAATATTTAAACTGGGAGTTCCTGCACTTAGAATAGTATTTTCAATTGTTCCATTTGTAGGGCTACAGATTATTTCTTCATCGCTATTTCAGGCAATTGGAGAAGCAAAACCAGCTTTATTTATTTCTTTATTAAGACAGGCTATATTATTAATACCTTTTGTGTTATTATTTTCATATATATTCAACTTCAAATTATGGGGGACATTTATAGCAATTCCTGTTGCTGATGCCATAAGTTGTGTAGTTTCAAGTTTACTATTACTAAGGACATATAGGGAGTTAAAAGAGAACATTTATGAATAATAAAAGAGTAAAAAAGTGGTACATACTATTTTCCCTTATTATATTTGGCGCTTTTATATATGGCGTATGGAGTTTAGTTGCTCCAGAAAATAAGACAAAAGTTGCCGAGGATAAACAAACTACTCAGGTACCTAAGGAAGAAAATAAGGATAAAGAAGTAGTAAAGGAAACACAAAAGAAAGAAGAAAAAAAAGACAATAAGGATACTAACACTCTCCCTCCTGTAAAGGTTGAGAAAAAAGAAGAACCTAAGAAAGATACTACTCAAAAAGTAAATAGAACAAGCGAAAATGTAGTTACTACTGAGCCTGTAGAGTTTGAAACTATAAAACGTGAAGATGGAAGTCTAGAAGAGGGAGAAGAAATCTTAGAACAAGAGGGTAAAGAAGGTGAGATTACAATCGTATCCCTTATCACTAAAGAAAATGGAAAAGTAGTTGATGAAAAAGAGATAGATAGATATGTCTCTAGTGAACCTGTAAATCAGATAATTAGAATAGGAACTAAGCCTAAACTAGTAAGACGTGAAGTTACTGAAGAAAAAATCATGTCTATAGACTATCAAATTAAGGCAAAGGATAATCCAAATCTAGATGTTGGAATTACAAATATTGTAAGACATGGTCAATATGGAGAAAAGACTTTAACATATAGAGTTATCTATGAAAATGATAGAGAAATAGATAGAAAACTAATAAGTGAAAAAGTTACAAAAGAACCTGTAACAGAAATAGTTGAAGTCGGTACAAAGAGAAATAATAACTAAGTCTCACCTATGTGAGACTTTTTTATTGCTTATCAATCGAATAATGTCTTCCAATTTTTTGAACGGTAGGCTCTAAAACACATTTTTATTTGTTCTTCATTGTTCTTTTCTTCAGAAAGTGGAGGTAAATCATCCTCTGAAAAATATCTGCATTCTACCGTCTCAATATTTTCTTTAAATTCTCCTCCAATAAGAGAACACTCGATAAAAATTTTACACACTCCATAAGCATAAATAGGAACATTATGCTTTGCTCTATCTTGAATAGCGACCACCTTCTCTGGAACCACATCAAGTCCTGCTTCTTCTTTTACTTCTTTTATTGTATTTTCTCCAACAGAAATATTCACATCGCACCATCCACCTGGCAGAGACCATCTTCCATCCTTTTCTTTTACAAGAAGTATTTTGTCATCTTGAAAAATAGAAGCACGAGTGTCTATTTTAGGTGTCTGATATCCGACTTCATTACAAAATAGGCCTACAACCTTCTCATATGGGACATCTGAGATATCAGATACTATTTCTGCTGATATTTCTCTAATGCGTGAAAATCTTTCTATATCAAAATCATTGTTGGCATAAGTAAGACCTGCCTGTGCAAGACTTTGTAATTCTACAGCTAACTCTAACCATTTATTTTGTTTTTCCATATTTTCTCCTTATGTTTCCAAATAATTGATAACTTCATTTAGGTCTTTACAAACTTCTATTGTTTTATCTGAATATTCTTCTTTAGTAAAGCACTATCCATACTCAGATAGTAATTTTTAGGGACACTATTTCTGTATCAACCAACACCCCATCAAAATCAAATATTACTGCTTTAACCATAATAATCCGCCTCATTTTATTGATATTAAAATTATATCATCTAAATTTTATTTCAACAAAAAAATATAGCGACTTATTCGCTATATTTCTTTATGTTTGTTGATAATACTTGTAGGGATAGTATTACTTTATTTCTCTTTGTCCAATTAAGAAATAAGTCAACAAAAAAATATGTGTAGGTATATTTAAAATCAATAGATATATTAAGCTAAATCCAACTTTTATATTAAAAAGTATCGATATTAAAAAACTTATCATCGGAAGTATCAGGCCAAAAGTTCTATTGCTTGAATACTTAGATAAAATATACTGGCATACCTCAAGGCAAATAAAGGTAACTAATATCATGATCATAAATTGATCAAGTATTATCATAAATATTGCAAATAACAAAGCTCCTAGAGATATGATATCTATCTTTTTCATACTTCCTCTTTTCTATGCATACTTATTATCTTATTAGCCAATTCATAGGAAATTTCCTCTTTTAAAACTAAATTTAGCATCATAGCTTCAAATTCGCTTGGCTTTTCATCAAGTATTTTTATCTTTTCAATTAATTGATTTAGCCTCAATCTGATTGTCGGGTAGCTGATGTTATAAAAAGTTGACATCTGTTTTAGAGATCCCGAATATAGTACGAATCTTTTTATAAATTCGATTTCATCAGATGTCAGACCCTTTATCCAAAGACCGCTTAGATCGTTCATCTTAACCCCTAAAAAAATTATAATATAAATATTATAAAAGTCAATATTAATTTTATTTTTAATATTATTAATTTTTATTTTAATAATATTGAAATTTAGGCAAAAAAAATAACCCTATTGGGTTATCTCAAGAGACATCTCATATAGCTTATTTTTAGATATTTTGTACTTATTTTTTAAGTAATTTATTGCATCTTTCTTCGACATGTTGTAATCCACTAAACTCTGCATTTCTTCTTTTACAGAATTTAGGTCTTCTTGTGTGCTATCTCCCTTGTCAATTATTACTACCATCTCTCCTTTGAGAGTTATATCATCTAATTTATTGAAATCTATTTCTATATACTCTTCAAACATCTTTGTCAACTCTCTTGCTACTACTACTCTCCTATCTGGAAGTATACTTTGTATTGTCTTTAGAGACTCAATTAGCCTGTTTGCTGTTTCATAAAATATAAGTGTAGTTTCAATAGATGAAAATTTTTCTAATAGTTCTTGCCTCTGATTTTCCTTTCTTGGCATAAATCCTAAAAAGGTAAAGGTATCTGTGCTAAGTGAGCTTCCAACAAGTGCTGTAATGCAGGCACTCGCCCCCGGAAGAACTGTCATCTCTAAGTTTTCTTCTCTTACTCTTCTAACTAGCCCAAAACCTGGGTCACTTATAAGTGGCATCCCTGCATCACTTATCAGAGATATCTTTAGATTTTTCTTTAACTTATCAATTATTTCCTCTAAATGTTTCTCTCCATGGTGATCATCATAGTATCTTGTGGGGGTATCTATTTGATATTTACTTAAAAATACTTTTGAAGTTCTAGTGTCTTCACAGTATATCTCATCAGAATTCTTAAGAGTTTCTAACACCCTAAGGGTTACATCTTCTAAATTTCCTATGGGCGTTGGACATATATATAATGGCATTATTTCTCCATTTCTAACTTTCTGTATATATCTAATAAATCCTGTGTATACCCACTTGTATCATATAATATAAGTGGAGGATGAATTATAACCTGACTATTTGTATTTTTAACTGCATTAATTAATGAAATATGACTTTTCTCATTTATCTTTGAGTGTACAAATCTCATATTTCTAAGAGATAGATTGTACTTTTGAAAAACATATAAAAGTTCCTGAAGTCTATCTGTTGGATATAGTAAAAATAGATTTCCTCTATTTTTTAACAGTCTTGACGCACTTATTACAAGCCTCTCTAAGTCCATTGCTATTTCATGTCTAGCTAGAGACTTTGATTGATTGTTCGATACTATATCTGTCTTAAAGTAAGGTGGATTAGATACTATTACATCTATAGATCCTGCTTGATAGTGATTATTTAAATTACAGAAATCTCCATGGATAAATTCTACATTCTTTATGGCATTTATCTTTAGCGTCCTATTTGACATATCTACATAGTCTTTCTGTATCTCTATACCTGTAACTTTTGCATTATATATTTTATTTATAAGCAGGCTTATTACACCTGTTCCACTTCCAAACTCAAGCACTCTATCATTAAATCTACATTTAAAAAAAGAGGTAAGCAGTATAGAATCAACCCCATACTTAAATCCTCTCTTTTTTTGAAGCAAAAATAACCCTTCTGAGAGTACATCTAGTACTTCATCCTGTTTAATCATTTATTTCTCCAACATCAAACCACTCAATTTTTGTGCTTTCATCACTTGGATTTACCGTCTTAAGCTTTACTTTTTGCTTAAATAAATTTAAAGATTGTACTTCTGCAACCTCGCCATTTATTTTTACATCATCTCCAACTTTAGGAAGAGTTTCTCTCAACTTAATATATGTATCATCTTCATACTTTAAGCAGCACATAAGTCTTCCACAAATTCCAGATATCTTTGAAGGATTGAGGGATAGGTCTTGATTTTTAGCCATCTTAATGCTTACAACATCAAAGCCACCCTTCCAGCTTGCACAACAACATTCACGTCCACAACTAGCTAGTCCTGAAAGCTTCTTTGCCTCATCTCTTGCACCAATCTGTCTCAATTCAATTCTCGCCCTAAAAATAGAAGCCAATTCCTTGACTAAATTTCTAAAGTCAACTCTCTCATCTGAAGAAAAGGAGAATATTATCTTTGAAGAGTCAATAGTATATACAACACTTATCAACTTCATAGGAAGTCCCAATTCCTCTATTTTTTCCTTACATACATCAAAGGCGTGTCTCTGCCTCTGCTTATTTATGTTGTAATTCTCTATATCTTCAGAAGTAGCTCTCCTAATTACAGGCTTTAACTCCAAATCCTTTTTCTCTTCCTCTATTTCTCTAGTGCCAATTACTACATGTGCAAACTCTAGGCCTCTAGAGGTCTCAACTATGACATCTTCATCAGCTCTTATTGTTTCATCTTGTGTCTGAAAATAATATATTTTTCCAACAGGTTCAAACCTAACTCCTACTACTGTGGTCATAATACTCCTTCTTTTTTTAATTGTTCAATATTTAATTCTCTCTTTAATAACAATACAGATTGAAGTATTACAGCCCTTCTATCTATATTTTGTTCAATAAATTCACTTGCTTGCTCAAAAGTTCTCACAGCTTTATTTATCCACTCTAAAGAAAGTACTGATGCCTGCCTCTTTAGTGAATCAATGTAATCTTGATAGACTAAATTTTCAATAGAGCTATTGTCTTTTAAATAGAGGATATCTCTTAGCCAAACTAGAAAATACTCTATTAATATTTCTTCATATCCATCTTTTATTAGACTTATTCTCTGTAGAATACCTCTATTATTTCCTTCTAGAATGTAGTCCATGATAGACTTCACTCTAAATACCGTCAATTTAAATTCCTCATCTCCCAGAACCGAATATGAGTATGAAAGTTTACCAAGACCGTATCTAGACCCATACTTGCTATATTTTTCATCATATGTCTCTCTTAATATTTCGTAAATCTTCTGAGACTTTAGTCTTGGAAAATAAATATGTTCAGCTCTTGATTTAATGGTATCAAGTAGGCTATTTAACTTATGAGTTATCATTATAATTATTGCATCACTATGCACTTCTTCAAATGTCTTTAAAAAGGCATTCTGTGAATTTATATTCATACGATGTGCATCATCTACAATAGCAATTCTTCTACTTGATATAAGGGGTTTGTCTGATAGAAATTCCACCATTGCCTTTATTTTCTCAACACTGTGTTCTTCTTCAATGATGAAAAAATCGGGGTGTCTCAATAGATCTATCGCCTTAATTCCCAGTATATGGGCACAAATTTCCTGTGCAGTTCTCTTCTTTCCTGTGGATTCCTTTCCAAAGAATATAAAAGAGCCAGAAAATACCCCATTATCATATCTAGTAGTCAAGTCCTTATAAATATCTATCTGCGCAAGCATTAAACTGTATAGAAATCCTGAACATTAACTTCAAATACAACAGCCCCGCCAACTCTAACTTCAATTGGCTCACTAGCTGATACCATACCTTGAGATATTACAGGAATACTTGGCATAATTTCAACTCTTGACTTACATGTTTCTTTTAACATCTCTTTTATCTTAGAGGTCTGTTCATCTTCAACCCCTGCAATAAAAGTTGTGTTTCCTCTCTTTAGAAATCCACCTGTACTTGCAAGTCTTGTAACTCTTATGTTGTGCTTTGTAAATGACTTCATAAGTTTGTTTACATCTTCATCCTGAACAATAATAATCATTAATTTCATTATAACCCCCTAAATATTTTTATCTCATCAAACGGGAATAGCCTTATTAAAACCCTTCCCTTTACATCATCTAAATCTACAACTCCAAAAGACCTTGAATCTACACTATTTTCTCTATTATCCCCCATTACAAATATCTTATTTTCAGGGACAACTAAGTCTACATCTCCAGGTGTCTTTCCCTTTATATAATGATACTCATCTAATAGAGTATCGTTGACATATACCTTTGAATCTCTTATCTGAATTCTCTGGCCACCTTTAGCTATAACTCTTTTAATTAAAAGTTTCCTATCACCCTCTTTTGTAAATAACTTTCTGTAAAATGGTAGATTCTCTATATCACCTTTTGTAACTCTTAAATCAGAGGAAAAAACAACGATATCACCATTTTTGATTTCTCCCTTTTTATAAAATAGAAGATAATCTGAGTCCTGAAGAGTTGGCGTCATTGATGCATGTATTACCTTTGTAAAGCCAAAGAATATCGAAAATATTGCCACAATTAAAATTGCAATAATAAAGGACTTTAACCAATCAAATATAAGTTTAAACATCTCTATCTCCTACAACAGAAATATAATTACATTCTGTAAGTTTTACTTTATCACTAAATTTCTCAAGTATATCTAAGTGTTCTCTTTTTATCCTCTCACCTGGAAGTATTAAAGCAACTCCTGGTGGATATATAGTTACAATCTCAGAGCAAATTTTACCAACAGACTCGCTCTGCTTAACAAGATTTACTCTATTCTGATATGCACGATAAAATGGCAGGACTTTTTCAACATTAAGAAGTTTTAGTTCATTAATCGAAATATCTTCAACTTTTCTAACTTCTCTATCTATCTCTATAAGTGCATCAGAAAGCTTAATAAAGTCACATTCTTGATTTAACATACTAGTGAGAACTACTAGTCCATCGCTAAGTGATGCTTCTATTTGGATAGATCTATCTCTAAGTTTTATTTCCACATCTCTATAATCTATTGGATATTTATACTCTAAAAATATCCTAGTTCTATCATAATACTTAAAGATTTTTCTCCTAAAACCAGTTCCTTCTAATCTTTTAAGGAAGTTATCTATATTATCAAGCAATTCTTCCATTTCTTTCTCTGCTTTTGTACTTAAAAATTCTATAGATTCATCTATACTTCTTAGTATCAAATAACTTGGAGAAGTAGTTTGAAAGATCTTCAAATATTTTTCTACTTCATAGGTATCAATTTTATCATATATATGGATGACTGCTGAAGAGGTAAGTGCTGGAAGAGACTTGTGAAACGAGTGCACAACTATATCTGCATGATTTATAGCACTTAACTCTCTAGAACTTATAACTAAATCTGCCCCATGAGCCTCATCTGCTATTACAATCCACTTATCTCTTATTTTATCAATTAGTGAAAAATCTGCTATCTGTCCCTTAACATTTGGGGTTGTTATTATAACTCCTCTATACTCAGAGGCCTTTGAATTATATATTTCCTCTAACTCTTCAAAGCTACTAAAAGTGTCGAAGTCTATCCTCTTAAAGAAAGTTGCATTAAATACACTTATATGTGCACTTCTTTCTATGAGTATTTTGTCTTCTGAATTAAAAGCTGAGTTTATTGCAACGTGTATAAGACCTGTAGAACCATTTACTCCCATATATGACTTTTTAGAATTATAGAACTTACTTATTGCAAGCTGAGTATTTAATATAGCTTGCTTTGGGTCATATAGATTGTCTGTTCCATCAAACTCTGTAACATCATCTTTTATATCTAAATACCTAACTCTGCCCTTATGTCCAGGCATGTGAAAAGAAATTAGCTTCTCTTTTTTTATTTTTTCCAACATTTCTGAGATTTGCATAACTCTCCATTCAATATAATTATATTATTTAGGGTATCTAAAAGCAATAACAAAGATTGTAAGGAGTCACTATGAAAGTTATAGATGTAAAAAAGTCAGATATATCAGGTCACTTAAATAGCTATGTAATAGACTATCAGGATAAAGATGAAAATCAGAAGAAGTGGATGATGGTATCTAGAGGAGATCTAGATAGAGTTAAATCCCAAATTTTTGATGGCAAGGTAAATAACGACGGGGTGCAGATTGTAGCTTTTAATAAAGAAAAGAAAACTGTAATATTAATTAGAGAATTCAGGGTTATCCATAACGATTATCTCTATAGTTTTCCTGCGGGCCTCTCAGAAAAAGATGAATCTCTAGAAGTTACTGCAATTAGAGAATTTCATGAAGAAACTGGTTTATTTTTAGAAGTAAACTACATTGAAGCACCAAGGTATACAAGCGTTGGCATAACTGATGAGAGAACTGCCATTGCCTATGGCCAATATAGCGGAGAAATAAGCAAGGATCACCTTGAATCAAGTGAAGATATCACTGTAATTGAAGCTGATAGAGATAAGGTAATTGAACTTTTAGAAAATGAAGAAGTAACAATAAGAACTGCACTGTTACTTCAGAGAATGTTCTCTATAGGATATTGCCCATTCTGTGAGTAAAAAATAAAAAATAAATTAATAAGCCAGAGTAACCTCTGGCTTTATTTATCTTAGATTAAAGATTTAAATTTTGAAGTAGAAATATAGTTTATATTTTTATTTTTGTTCTCTTTAGTGCTTCAAACACAAGGCTAAGAACCACCACCTTTACTACAAATAAAAAGGCTGTATGCGGTATTCTAGCTATAATTAAAGCATGATATGCCTTTGTTCCCATCAAATATAGCCACAGCGTATTTACAAAGAGCGTTATTGCACTTGTAAATAGACATGCAAGAAATATATTTATAAACTTGCACTTCTTATATAGAAAAACTCCATAAGCAAGTCCTATTAGTCCTGCTGAAAGAGTAAATCCCGGATGAAATCCTCCAGGTGGTGGAAATAGTACAAATCCTATTAAATCTCCAACAATTCCTGTTATAAAACCAATATATGGCCCGTATATATATCCTATTAGTGCAATAGCTACAAAGGATAGGCTTACTTTTGTTATAGGTGTCTCTATCTTTAATATTCTACTTAATGTTATCTGCATAGCAACAAGTAGACCAAGTAACACCAGTTTTTTAGTATCTTTCATTCTACCTCCAGCGGATGCGATATACAATCTTCGTTTTAGGGCAACATCCCATCCCTAAACACTTAATGCCGTATATCTACTCTGTTATCCAAGTTTTATTTACTTCAAAATTTTTAATCCTTTTCCTAGATTCTTCAACTGTCTGAGGATCAAATCCCATATATTCAAGAAGATTTATTGCATTTCTAGTCTTAGAAGCACCCTCTTTAAGTTTATAATCAAATTTAATATCTTCATCCTCATAGTATTCAGAAAAGTGAACTTTCTTATATTCATCAAGAATGTGAGTGAGTTCGATGTCGTGAGTTGCAACAAGGATTATAGATTTACTCTTAGCTAATTCTTTAAGAATTGAACTTGAGGCTGCTATTCTCTCAATAGTATTAGTTCCTCTTAATATTTCGTCAATTAATATATATATAAACTCTTTTTTTGAAATATCTATAATATCTTTTAGTCTTTCTATCTCCTGCATAAAATAACTTTTATGACTAGTTATGCTATCTTTATGGCCCATTGAAGTTATAATATGACCTTTTCTATACTTTGCACTCTTTGCAAAGCAGAATCCAAAATTTTCAGCAAATAGTATAGATATCGCTACCGCCTTTAGGTAGGTACTTTTTCCTGTTGCATTACTACCTGTTATAAGGAGCTTCTCATCAGTGAATGAATTTTTTACACAATCTCTTATTATTGGATGGTGCAAATCGATAAATTCTACATCATCTGATTCAGTAGCTCTTGTAATTTCACCTTCTTCAAACCAACATGTCATAGAAGAAATAGAATAGGCAACCTCTACTTCCATAAGCAACTCTATTAACTCTAGAAATCTCTCTCTTTGAGTATTCAATATCTTTAATATCTTATTGTACTTTCTTGGAAGAGTTAAGAAGAATATTTGAAAATACATATATATTACATTTGTATCATTTAGGTCTTCAATCAAAAAAATATTGTTTTTACCTATCTTACTGACTATATCTGAATACTTTCTCAACTCGCTAGTGTAGAATTCAAGTTCACTATTTTTCTTATTCATCATTACACTGGCAAGTCTTAGAACTGAAAAAATGGAATTGATACTGCTAGATGAATGCTTTGTCAATTCATTTGTCTTTATATGAAAATATAGATTTATGAAAAAATCTATAACTGCAATCATATACATAAGCGGATTAAATACAATTCCTAGTATTACAAAAACTAGTGGTAAAAAAGATAAAAAAATAAGAACACTATCTTCAAATAGATACTTGTGATCTGTATTTATAAATGAGAATATATTGTGATCATATCTCTTTGTAAGCTTGTCATATTCATATATAATTTCAGATCTGAGTTTGCTGTTATTTAGAAATAAGTCCATTAACTTTGTGCGATTTTTCTTAGTTTTGTTATCTAAATCTGTCTGATTTAAAGCTCTAAAGAGTGCATCTCGTCCTATTGCAGACTTGCAAATTTCGATATTATCAAATAACTCATAAATATCTATATCTACAGCAGTATTTTTATCTATATATCTGTGTCTATTTTGAGTTGCTTCTATGAATTCATAAATATATTCTTTATTATACTTTGACGGAACTTCTGGTCTAATCCCAAATTCTTTTTCAAATTTTCTTATATATTTTTTTTTCTTCTGATATCTGCTATATGATCTAAGTACAAAGATATATGCAAAAATAATTAATACAATAAAGACTATGAGGCCTTGTTGAGTATAGAGTGATGAATTATTCAACTACCTCACCATTCCTTTCAATTTTTTTTATTCTCTTTTCAAGTTTTTCTCGAGTTATCCAAATATTTTTTCCACAGCCATTACAAAGGAGGCGAAAATCTGCCCCCTTCCTTGTAATCGTAAATATGTCACTTCCACATGGGTGTGGCTTTTTTGTCTTGATTTTGTCGCCAACCTCAAGTTTCATTCTAAACCCCAAAAATGAATGATAATAAGTTGCTCTCATATAGAGTTTTAACTATTATGCTCTTGTGATATTGATCATATAGTAGTCCTGAATTGTAATAAGTAGACAAGCTGTGAACTATTATAGCTATTATCATTACATAGACTAATGACTTTAGAAAACCAAATAACATTCCTGCTGGTTTTTCAATTGATGTCGTTCCTGCAAAACTATTGACATTATCAAATGTTGAGAATAACAGTCTGATTACTAGTACTGTAACCAAAAATATGATTATTATTGATGCAACATTTACTGCAAGCCCCATTGAAAATTCAGTAAAAGGAATATCTTGCTTATTTCTAAATATTGAGCTCTTTTCAAAAAAGTAATTGAATTCTTTTGATAAATTCATAGCTTTAAGTTTTGAAAAATTGTATACCACTTCATTATCAATATCAGCTATTTTAACAAGAATATTTTTATTTATAAAACCAAGTATATTACTTATGATAGGCAGTTTTGCTATTATAACACTTAATTTCCCATATGTCCTAAGAGTAAACCATATCGAAAATGCCAAGCTTGCCCAATCTCTTGCATTCTTTCCAAGAGTTTTCCTATAAGCTCTTAAAACTGTAAAAACAATTATCAATAATACCAATATATCTACAAATTTCATACATTCTCCTTTAATACTTCAATTCATATATTGTTGCAAATTTGTCATCAATTAAAACTAGATTTTTATTCTCTAACCAAAATGCGTTGCTAATCACATTTCTATTGCTACCTTCATATATTATAACACCAGAATCATTCAAAATTATAAATTTATCCTGAAAATATACTAGAACTAGTCCATCAGTATATTTTATTTTATCATATACTCTAGGCATCCTTCTCTCTATAACAAATTTTTCTGTAACTAAGTCAAATATAGAAAACTTATAATAAGTTACATCAGAATCATTTATCTGATGTGTCAGGAACATCTTCTTTCCACTTCTATTAATAGCCTTTATCTCATCTGTAGTTACTCTATTTATCAAGTCAAAATCTAAGTCAAAATATGAGATAGATGAAGATGTAAGGATAATTGACTTATCTTCAAGTAGATATCCATCTATTATTAGAGAACTAAAACTAGCTTGTGAGACGACCTCCCCGTCGAAATTGTATAGATATGCCTTATTTGTAATGCTGCCATCACTATCATTAAGTGTGAGCACAAGTATATTTTTAGATCTTGGATTTCCTATTACTTTAAGTATCTTTTCATTTGGCAGTTGAATAAAACAACTCCTCTGACCATTTTTATTAAAAACTACTATGCTACTTTTATCAGCAAGCTGACACACAACTGATCCATCACTGAAGTTCTGCGCTTCATCTATATTTCCAACGCCATATATGGCTCTGATTATATGTCCTGCTTCATCATACTGAATTATGGATCCCTTTTTCTTATCAATTATCATCAAAGGACCCTCGCCCTTATACATAACTGAATCAGATGATGCAGAAATTGAATATTTTGAACCATCTAAGTTCTCAACACTTATATTTCCACCACTATTTATTGCAATTGTATTTTCAAAAACTAGGACTTCATCTGAGTCAGCCCTTATCTTTCTTACTTCTTTAAGTTCAGCATTTATTTCGATGTTATGCGAATCTTTTATAAATAATGCCTGCCTCTGAAATACAACAGCCCCAACAAGTATAAGTATTATTAGAGATAGCATTTTTCTTTTATTAATCGTCATTTGTCATTTTCTTTCTCTTGTCTTATCTCTTTAAAATGATAAAAAAATGTCTTTATCTTTGCATTATATAGTGTATATATCTTATTAGCTTTTCTATCTTTTGGAAAAGGATATCTATGGTTGGCACTTAATATTGCAACATTTAGATCTTTTCTAGATAGTATTTTTTCATTAAATTGATTTTCTAATAAACTCAATTTCTTCTGATCAAATATCCTCTTAGCATATGGCATATTTGTAACTACATTTGCCCTCTCATCTATACTTGGAATATCCTTAAGAGCTAGTTGTCTTACCTCTATTAGATTTTCAAGATTAGCTCTTGCAATATTTTCCCTTGTAGAGTTAATTGCATTGATATCATAGTCAGAAGCATATATGGGAAATTCAGGCTCTCTCTCCTGTGAAATTAAAAATTCTGTGATTGATTTTTTATCTCTATTATTTATTATTCCAAATTTCTCAAAATCAAAATTTCTATTTAAGCCCGGTGCTCTGTTGATCGCTATAAGAGCTGCTTCTATAGGAAAAGTACCACTTCCACATAGCGGGTCTACAAAAGAACCCTTTCCATAATATCTTGCCATAAGAAGAAGCCCTCCTGCGAAATGTTCCCTTAAAGGTGCAGCAACAGATGACTGTCTATATCCCCTCTTGTGAAGAGATTCACCTGTTGTATCAAGTAATACAAAGACCTCATCATCATCTAGTCTAATTTCTACATTTTTAGTGAGCCCAGTCTCTTCTAATGATGTCTTATAATAACTACTCAAGTTATCAACTATTGCCTTTTTAGATATGGACTGTAGTGACTTTATGTGAAATAGTTTTGATGCCTTGCTAAGTGCATTGACTACGATTCTATCCTTTTTTCCAAAAAAAGAATCCAATTCTGTGTGAGCTAAATTGTCATATAGCTCATCAAATGTAGTAGCTCTAAATCTATCAAGTACTATAAAAACTCTTGATGCTGTCCTAAGAGCCATATTAAAGAGAACTGTATCTTTCAATTTAGCATCTACAACTACATAGCCCTCTTTTACAACTTTAGGACTTAATCCAAGCTTCTTTATTTCATTTTTTGTCGCCTGTTGTAACCCTATAGGGGTCGTAATATAATAACTAATCATCTATATAATTATACTGTTGAACACTCATGAAATCAAATAAAATTAAATACAAGATGTTGTATTAAATCTTTCTCTTCTTTTACATGTAAATGTTGAGCCTTATTCATAAATCTATATCTCTTAAACAATCTCTTACTTGAATATACAACTATATCTGTAGGTTTGATATCAGAGAAATTAAGAAGATTTTTATTGTCATAGAAGTGTATTTTTATCTTACTGCTTCCATTTATATAGAATTTAACTAGAGATTCTTTCTTTGATACTACTTGTCCCTTATAGCTACATATTTTCTCTATTTGTCTGTTGTCATATGTATGATTAGATATCGATATAGAACATTTAAAATAGTTAGCAAACTCTCTTATAAATCTGTATATCTTCTTCTGATTTCCACTTAGAGAATATTCTGTCTCTAATGGCAACCTTTTATTGAGATTATCTATAAACACTAAATTTTTGTACTTTATAAATTCAGGTTTAAGTTTAGAAGTATAAAATACATGTGACTTATCTTTTAGCCTATCTAAATCTAACTCCTTTTCAAAAAAATATATAGGATTATCAAGTATGTAATCCTTATCAGTTATGATAAAACTTTCATCTTCTACTTTAGTAACTATATCTAAGTAATTTTTTGAATAACAAACAATTTCTTTCATATCTCCTCCATAGATAATATAATTCAAATCTCTATATATGACTTCTAAAATATCCAAATTTCCTAAATGTGGTATTATCTTAATAGGAGGAATAATGAAATTATTACTTGTAAGACATGCCCAATCAAGCTACTTATCTGCTGATGATTTTTCAAGAAGCATTACAGAACAAGCCAGAGAAGAACTCTATGAAAAATTAATTAAGATTAAAGATAAAATAGGAACTGATGATATCGGTATTTTTTCTTCACCTGCTCTTAGGACAAAGCAGACTGCAAAAGCATTTCAGGATGTTCTAAATGTAGATGGAAAGATACATGAGATGAGATCTATAATGTATGGCGATTTGAGTAGCACAATTGACGAATTAGAAGCACACGGGCACGAGTTTAACATAGTTGTTGGCCACCAACCTACAATGAGCTTTTGGATGCAGGAGATAACAGGAAATGGAAAACCATTTAGTCCAGCAACAATGGCAATAATTGACCTTGAAACTAAGAATACATTATTTTTTAGCACAATAGAGGACCTATAAAAAAAAGACGCATACGCGTCTTTATTACTTTTATATGTTTTACGATTTATGGCGTGATAAGTGAGAGTATAAATGGAAGTGTAAATAAACTAAAAAATGTAGATACAAATATAAGTTCGGCAGATGTCTTAGTATCAGAACCATAGTCGCTTGCAAATAGAGAAATATTTGCTGCTGTAGGAAGTGAAAACATAAGAACTGGTATTATAAGTGCATACCCATCTACATTTAGAACTTTAAGTATGAAATATATTGCAAGTGGGGTTAAAACTAGCTTAAAAAGAGATGATAGATACAATTCTTTCTTTCTAAGAGCTGGCAATATATCTGCATTAGCTAAATTTATTCCAGCAACTAGCATAGCCATGGGTGAAGTAGCTGAAGCAAGCATTCCTAACGTCTTACTAAATACCATTGGAAGTTCAAAGCTTGTAAAGAAAAATGTCAGACCTATACATATCGCTATTATTCCGGGACTTAATAATATATTCTTTATAAAAGATCTATTGTTTGCTACACTTCCTGTCTTCCTGATAAGTGGAGCACATACTGTCCAAGAGTATATTTCAAAAACTAGTCCAGATGTAATAGCTGCATAGAAAAATCCCTCATTCCCAAAAAGACTTATTATTATGGGATAACCCATAAATACATTGTTACTCATTACACTTCCAAGCATGAGTATTGTCTTTTTGCTATCTCTAGCTCTATAGAGTTTTGAGTATATTTTTGAGAGAAAAAGAAGTATAGCATATGTAAGTGCAAGTATACCTATTACTTTTGCAATTACAATCATTTTGTTTGGATCATATTCCTTTTGAAGTCCCATTATGATTGTAGAAGGTAAGGTGACATATAAAATTACTTTTGTAAGTTCTTTCTTTCCTGTATTAGAAACAATATTTTTCTTTCCTAGTATGTATCCTATCATAAGAAGCAAAAAAAGAACTAGGACATTGCTAAATATAAAAATTATATCCAAATTTTCTCCTTAAAAAAGATGGCTAATATAAATCGCCATCAAAATTTCTTAAATGACAAGGTCTGTGTTCTCTAAGCAGAGTTACATAGCAATCCTTGGCTTTATTATATAAGTTTATGAATTCCTTAAACATTTCGGGAGTGAGTATCTCAGGATTTGGATGTTCATCATAGACAACTTCATCAAAATTCTTCTTTGTCAGTTTTGAAACATTTTTTAGAAATTTTACTTTCAGAGGATTTGATACTCTGGTTAATTTTAAATATTTCCTCATATCTCTATAGGCATCTTGGACTTCACTTCCAACATCTAATCCAAAAATATCTCTTGCAACTTCTGAATAGAAATTTTCTATATCTTCAGGTAGATGAGATCCTATGTCAATAATTTTAAGAAGATTTTGTTTTCTAATTCTCTTTGTCATTCTAAGGTTGAACATCGCAACATCTAAAGTAGACTCAAGTCTCTTCTGCTCGTATTCATTCTTAGTATGAAAATATATAAATGGATGCATAGCACTATCAAGTGCATAATGTGCTAGAAATCCATACAGATAACTTCTCAACTGCTCACTAGGTTTCTCTAAATCTCTAAATACTTTATCAAGTATTTGGTCGGTATTATCCCTATGCATGAGCGTGCCTAAGTCAGAACTTCCTTTCTTCTTTTTCCATGGCAGAAAATTTAGATAGAAAAGAAAATCTGGCCCCTGAGCACCAAAGTTATAACATATTTCATCTTCAAATTTTGTTCCTGCTACTTTTCTAACATCACTTGCAAAAAAGTAGTGAGTCCATATATTAGCCACAATCTCTCCCTTCGTTAGAGATTATTACCCAATATAATATCACTTATGCACTAATAGGAACTTTTAAGGCTTAATGTCTGATTAAATACTAATCCGTCTTCCTTATACTCTCTTACATAATAGCCATGTCTTATAAATTGCATGTGACTAATTTGATTATTAGCAACATATTCCTCTATAAAGCCATGTAATTCCTTTTTAGAATCACTATTTACTTGGTCTTCTAGTTCTGAATCTCTGTTGAATCTATTTTCATTTAATAGTTCAGAATAGTGATATACTTTTATTGGCTTTGCTGTCTTGGCTTCGACAAAGTGGATTGTACCATTTGGCTTTCTCTGATTAAATCCAGTTCCAGACTTAGTATTAGGATCATATGTAGCATAGACTTTTACAATGTTTCCGTTTTCGTCCTTTTCTATTTCGTTGCACTTTAGAAAATATCCAAATTTAAGTCTTATTTCTAAGCCAAGTGCCCATCTCTTATATTTCTTGTCTGGTTTTACTTCACATATATCACTTCTATCAATATATATCTCATTAGAGAATGGTATCTTTCTTGAACCAAGTTCGCTATTTTTAGGATTTAATTCTCCATCTAGATATTCAATGCTATCATCTCTATTTGTTATTACAACCTTGACAGGATCAAGAACTGCCATAACAGAAGGTACATCTAATTGCAAATCATCTTGAATAAAGTGTTCAAGCTGTTTCTTATCAATTACACTATCTGCCTTTGCAACCCCACTTTCTCTAATGAAGTTTCTTATACCTCTAGCTCTATATCCCCTCCTTCTCATTCCACTTATTGTAAGAAGTCGCGGATCGTCCCAACCATCGATCAGTCCCTTTTCTACTAGGGCATTGA
>JAEZUZ010000118.1 GCA_023443345.1 Bacillota bacterium | reverse complement strand
ATTTAGTTGTAAGGAAAGACATATGTTTAATGAAAAAGAAATTTCTCTATTAATTTTATTTTTTGAATATAAATATATATCTAAAGAATTTGCCTCTAAGAAGCTCAATATTTCTATTAGAAGTTTTAGTAGATATATTAATACTTTGAAATCTAATTTGGGAAAATATCATGTAGATATTCAATATGATAAAGTTAGAGGATATTTTTTAAATTACAAAAATAAGAATGAATTTAATAAATTTAAGAGAGTTATATTTTATAAGTCAAAAAATACAATAAATCATAAAATTATTATATGCCTTCTTGAAAAAAATAAATGGGATATTGATTGTTTAAGTGAAAATTTATTTTATAGTGATTCATTTATTATTAATAAATTTAAAGAAATAAATATTCTATTTAAAAAATATAACTTAGTAATAAATTATAAAAAACGTTCAAATATAGAGCTAATAGGTAATGAAGAAAATATTAGAAAGATGCTTTTGAGTGAATTTATGATATATCAAAACAATGTATTGATTTCTACTTCATTGCCAAACATAGATCAAGAAATGTTTGAAAAAATAAATAAGATAGTAAAACAGGAACTTTTAAACTCTAAGGTTCAGTTCAGTTATGTAGATTTTTCGATTTTATTGTCTCATATTCTAATTAGTGTATATAGGTCTTTAAAATATAGTGAAAATACACAATATAAGGAAGCACTTTATCACAAAATAATAAAAAATATAATAGTAAAAATTAATGATGAGTGTAAGTGTAGAATTGGAATAGCAGAAATTGAATATATCTATAGAAATACATTTTTTGGTGGAAATAAAAATGAATTAGATTTAAAAGAAAAAATTAAAAAATTACTTGATTATTCAATTTTACTTATTGAGCAAGTAAATCCTAATTATTATAACTTTACTGATAAATCTAAAAGTGCTCTTATGACCCATATAGATTTTTTATTAAAAAGGCCAAATAATGATTTGCTTTCCAATCCAATTTTAAAAGAGATAAAAACAGAATATTTAGTTGAATTAAATGATGCTTTAATCATTGCAAAACAAATTAAAAATACATTTGATGTTGAGATAAATGAAGATGAGTTAGGTTATATTGCAATTCATTTAGGTGCATGTAGAAATAAATATTTATCTCTAAAAAAAGCAATTATAATATGCAATTATGGAATTGGTACATCAGAGATAGTTAAAAATAAAATAGAAGATAACTTTAGAAATATTGCAGTTATAGGTGTATATCCTTCAGTGTATCTAGATCTAGCAATTTCATTAAAACCTGATTATATAATTTCAACAGTAAAATTAGATAATTATGATTTAGGAATTCCAGTTATAGATGGAAGTAAAATTCTTACCAAGGATAAACTTGAAATATCTTTTATTTCTGATAATTTGCTTTATTCATTTTTTAATAAAGATCTATTTATAAATTTGAAAGCAAAGTCTAAAAGTGAAATTTTAAAAAAAATAGTAGATATTTTGAGCAATAAATCTGTAGTTTCAAAAGATGATGCAAAAAAAATAATAGAAAGAGAAGAATTGGCATCAACAGAGATTGGAAATCAAATTGCATTTCCACATATTATTGCTGATGAAAATGTCAAATCTACAATTTCAATATTTAAACTAGATAAGGCTATTTGTTGGTCAAAAACTAAAGTAAAACTTGTAATTGTGCTTATTATAAGCAGTAAAGATTTAGATAAATTATCGTATTTGAAAAAATTTTATAAGATTTTAAATAATAAAGATAGTGCAACAAAACTTTTAGAAGCAAATACATATGAAAAATTTATCACTGAATTGGAGAATAGCAAATATGAATAAAATTATTGAAGAAAATCATATATTTTTATCTGAAAAATTAAATACAAAGCTTGAATGTCTAAATTTTCTTTCAATTCAATCAGAGAAATTATCTATTTCAAATAATTCTGATGAAGTATTGAAAGCATTGTTAGAAAGAGAAAAAGAAATAAGCACAGGATTTACAGATGGAATTGCAATCCCGCATACTCAAAGCTCAACTATTTTAAAGCCGGCATTAATTTTTATTAAAAATAGAGAAGGCATTGAGTGGCAAACTTTAGATGGAAAGCTAGTACATTTGATTATTGCAATATTTGTTCCAAAGGATTCAGAAGAAAATTTGCATTTAAAACTTTTGAGTTCTCTAGCTAGAAAATTAATGGACAAAGACTTTAGGAACAGACTTTTAAATACTCAAAATAAGAAAGTAATTCTTGAGTTATTAAGTCAATAGAAAGGAGAAATTATGTATATTATTGGAATTTCAGCGTGTCCTACAGGAATTGCACATACATATATGGCAGCTGATGCAATTGAACAAGCTGCTAAAAAAATGGGTGCAGATTATAAAGTAGAAACACAGGGGTCAATTGGTATTGAAAATAAACTTACAATTGATGATGTTAATAGAGCCGATTTAATTGTCATTACAGCAGCTGTTGCAGTAAGGGAGTTTGAAAGATTTACAGGATTTGAGGATAAAATTTTTGAAATCTCGCTGCAAAATGTAATTTCAAATGGTGAAAAATTTATTAAAGATGAACTTATTAGTAAGGGGATAATTAATGAATAGAGAAAGAATAGAAAATATTCAAAAACAATTAATGACAGGTATTTCATATATGATGCCAGTTATTGTTATAGCTGGGGTTACTCTAGGACTTACTTCTCTTTTAGGACAAATCATATTTGGGGTAAATGTTGGTTCTAAAGATGTAATGGAGACTGCAACAGGTTTGCAATACATACTTTGCTGGCTAAATCAAATAGCAGGTAAGGGTATGTTTAGCCTGATGTATCCTATATTAGCTGGATATATTGCTTTTGCAATTGCTGATAGACCTGGATTAGCTCCTGGACTACTAGGCGGTTATTTGGCAGCACATTTAAATTCTGGATTTATCGGTGCTGTATTAATAGGATTTTTTGCAGGATATTTTGTTCTATATTTAAATAAATTAATCAAGTTAGATAGAAAATATGTTGGAGTAAAATCACTATTTTTACTTCCTGTAATTGGAGGTTTTGCAGTTGCAATTGCAGCATATTTTGTTGCAGCACCAATAGGTACAGGTTTTTCATACTTAAGTAAGGTAGCAGTAAATTCTATAGGAAAAGGTGGCGGAGCTATGCTATCAGGAGTATTAGCAGCAGCACGTGCTTTTGACTTTGGTGGTCCCGTAAATAAGGTAGCTGGAACAATAGGAAAACAGCTATATTTTGACACTGGCTATTCATATATAGCACTTATGTTAGGTGCATTGGTTCCACCGATTGGTGTAGGTTTATCTACTCTTATTTCTAAAAAAGTATTTAAAGAAAATGTATTTAGTCCTCAACTTCAAGCAGGTGGAGTTTCATGTTTTGTACTAGGACTATTAGGAATTTCTGAAGGTGTATTACCTTTCATAATTATGGAACCAGCTATAATTCCTATTTGTATGATAGGCTCAGGAGTTGCAGGTGCAATAGGATTTTCATTAGGATCTAATGTATTTCCGGGTTCATCTTATGGATTTTTTATGTGGCCTTTAGTTGAGAATATATTAGGTTTCCTTATAGCATTAATAGTTGGCGTTGCAATTGTAACTATATTGATGCTTATATATCAAAAATACTCTTATTCAAAAAAACAAAAAAAGCAAGAGGGAGTAGGTAATTAGTATGGCATTTGTAAATTTAAAAAGTGTTCTTGAGTATACAAAAGATAATAGTTGTGCAATAGGTGCATTTAACTTTAATGGATATGAGGATGTTCAGGGGATAGTTGATGCAGCTAATGAATTAAGTTCTCCTGTAATAGTTTCAGCTTCAATGACAGTAGTAAAATACTTCGGATTAAAACCACTTGTAGGGCTAGTTAGAGGAATTGCAGAGTCTGTTGATATTCCTGTATGCTTACATTTAGATCATTCTACTTCAGTTGAATTATGTAAGGAAGCTATACTTGCAGGATTTGGTTCTGTAATGATTGATGCTTCATCTAAATCTTTTGAAGAAAATGTAAAGATGACAAATGAAGTAATAGAATATGCTAGAAAATATGGTGCAAGTGTAGAAGCAGAAATTGGACATGTAGGTGGAGTAGAGGACAATATATCAGTGTCAGAAGAAGATGCATGCTTAACTTTACCTAATGATGCTAAAAGATTTTATGAAGCAACAAAGGTAGATGCTTTAGCAGTTGCTATTGGTACAGCTCATGGACTTTATAAGAAAGAACCTAAACTTGATTTTGAGCGTTTAAATAAAATAAATGAACTTGTGCCTTGTCATTTAGTATTACATGGTGGCACAGGTGTAGCAGATAGTGACTTTATACGCTGTTATAAAAGTGGAATGGGTAAAATCAATGTAGGTACTGGTCTTAAAAAAGTGTATATTGATACTTTAAAAGAAGAGTCAAAGTCTGTTAAAGAAACTGAGCTTGATCCTAAAAAAATTACTGCAAAAGTTAAGTCCAATATTAAAGAAGAAGTAAAAGAAAAGATAAGAGTATTTAATAGCTTTAATAAATTTAATAGATAGTCTCTAATAAAAAAATGCGACATATGTCGCATTTTTTTATTTTTATTAGTCTTGAACTTGTTTAACAACTGTACCATTTGAATCTAAGTATACTTTAACTTCTGTTTCTAAGTTATTTTCATTACGTAGTTTAAATTCGTATTTTGTTAGAGTATTGTTGTTATCATCTGTCTTAATTTCATAAGAATTAACTGCTAAATTTGGATATGTTTCTTGAATAGACTTCATTGCTGTATTTAAATTATTATTATCATTAAAATTGATTGCTAAGTGTAAATCATTGTCGTTATCTTGTTTTTGCTTAATAATTGTTCCATCAATAGCATTAATTCTTATTTCAAACTCTAGATTCTTTGCTTGATTAAATCCATCAATGTCATATACCTTGATACCATCTTCATTTTTAAATTCAATATTTTTTAGTTCACTTTCACCAAAAGTGTTTTTAAATGTCTCAATTGCTTTATCAAGACTTATATAATTTTGTGTATCAGAAGATGGAGTAGGTGCAGGTTGTGTACCTTTATTACTTTCTTCCTTCTTTACAGGTTCCTGTGTCTTATTATCTTGAGTTTGAACTTCTTGTTTTTGTGAATTAGTTGGTTGTTGTTCAACTTTTTTTTCACAACCAGCAAAAGCTAGTGCTAAAACTAAAGTAGTTGCTAAAAGTATTCTTTTTTTCATTTTTCCTCCTTAAACATGTTTGATTATACCCTCTATTTAATAATTTGAAACAATAACACTGTTATGAAAAAAATGTTAGTGTTAAAAAAAGATTGAATATTATATTATAGTGTTGAAAAATAACTATAAGTTATTACAAGTTAAATAAACTTATTTATTATTTATTCAAGGAGAGAAAATGACAAAACAGGAAATACTAAATTTCATTAAAGATAATACAGAGAGTCTATGTGATACTGATTCACTTAGAAAGCTAAACACAAAATATATTTCTGATATACTAAATCTTTCTAGATCATTAGCTTCTCAACATCTAAATGATTTATTTAAGGAAAGTTTATTAGTTAAGATCGTTACAAGACCCGTGTATTATCTAAGTGTCAATAAAATTGAAGAATTTTATAATGTAAAATTTGATAAATTTGAATTCCTTAGTATTGAAGAACTAAAAAATTATGTACAAAAGGCTAGTTCTAGAAATTTAGATTTTCACAAAATTATAGGTTTTGATACAACTTTTGACTTTATTATAAATCAGATAAAAGCAGCTATTAATTATCCACATGGATTGCCAATAATGCTTTATGGGCAAAAGGGTGTAGGAAAACACTTATTGTCACAAGTAACTTTTGAATATTGTGTAAACAATAAAATTTTAAACAGAGATTCTAAGTTTATGATATACAAAGTTTCTTCTTCTGAAAAAAATAATATATCTAAAAAATTATTGGAAATTATTCAAGATAAGTCAAAAGAAGGACTGTTATATAT
>JAEZUZ010000109.1 GCA_023443345.1 Bacillota bacterium | reverse complement strand
ATTTATAATGGGACATATCTCACCTATTTTACAGTTATCTCTATTAAAGTATTAACTACATCTGAAAAACTCATTCCAATTCCCTTTAGCATGTTTGGAAATCTACTGTGAGATGTAAAACCTGGAATAGTATTTACCTCATTAAATACTATCTTCTTATCAGGAGTTAAAAACATGTCTACTCTTGCATATCCTGAACACCCAAGTTTTTCAAAGATTTTAACAGCTGCATCTTGCAGTCTCTTCTCTGTTTCTTGATCTATTCTAGCAGGCATATGAATTTTGGAATTGACAAGTCCATATTTCTCTTTAAAATCAAAAAAACCACCAGGCACTTCTATTTCATCAATTCTTCCAACTGTATAATTGCCATTTTTATCAATTATTGCACAGCCAACTTCAAAACCTTCAATCATCTCCTCAATTACTACTTCACTGTCATATATAAAGGCATTATTTATCGCCTTTTTTAAATTTTCTTCTTTTTCAACCTTAGAAATTCCATAAGACGATCCCGCTCTTACTGGCTTTACAAACAGTGGATATTTTAATTGATCATTTATTTTATCTATGTTCTCTTTTGTAACTTTTCTAGCACTTAGAGTTACGCTCTTTGGAATCTCAATTCCGTCTATCAGGCTGACAAGATCATGAGCTCTTGTCTTATCCATACACAGTGCTGAAGAAAGTGTATCACAGCCTACTATTGGAATTCCTGCTAATTCAAACATTCCCTGTACAGTACCATCTTCCCCATTTTTCCCATGAAGCATAGGAAAAACAGCATCTAGTTGTACCATATTTATAGGTCCTGTCTCCTTTTTAAATATATATAATCCCTTATCTGATCTATTTTGACTGACTGCCACTTGATTTAGACAACTTCTTCTTGTAAGCCATATATCTTCTCTAATATCTTCATATGGCCCTGTATACTCATACCAATTTCCTGATTCTGTAATTCCAATAGCAATAACTTCGTATTTTTCTCTATCAATATGAGTAAGTACAGCATAGGCTGATTGTAATGATACTGAGTATTCAGTAGAACAGCCTCCAAATAAAACTGCTATATTCTTTTTCATTTTTCACCTCATTTTTAACATTGTCTATTATTTTATTTTACTATTTTCAAAGATATAAATAAAGAAAATTTTAAAATATAAAATAATAAATCCCCCTACTACTTCTAATAAAGGGAAATACTAACGTGTTTTTTTATTTAACGCTATCGCTTTTTTAAGTATATCTCTCTCACCTGCAAACTCAAGTTTCTCAAGTGCTTCATTTACAGGAATAAAGTCTGCATATGCATATCCTTCCTTATTCAAAGGAATTATAAAAAAAGTCTTTGCATGCATTAAAAACCAATATACTTTCTTATCTATATTCTCATGTGTACAGGGATTTCTATAAGAGTACTGGATTTGACCTACATAATTTATAATATTGGCATCTATATTTGTCTCTTCTTTGACTTCTCTTACAGCTGCCTTTTCATAATTCTCTCCGGGTTCAACTCTGCCTTTTGGAAAACAATATCCTCCGCTATATTTCTTTAGCATAAGAACTTTGCCTCTATGTAGTACAATCCCTCCCGAACTCACTTGATTCATGTACACCTCCATATCATTTTAATTATACTACTATTTGTAAAATTTGGCATTATAAATAATATCTATAAAAAAAGAGCTAATTTAGCTCTTTCATCTATCTTTTAAATAACTCTTTCATGAGATGTTCTATTGCCTTTTGTTTATGTCTGACATATCCATCTGTACTTTCAATTAGTGGAGTCTTTATTATTTCAAGATTTAAATCGTTGAAATATTTTTCATCTTCTATATCCATATATACTGCACTAGCTCCATCTTTACCATATTTGCCAACTACAGCTTCATCTATAATCTCATCATTTATAACTACAGTATCGATAAAATTATCTTCAACATGATCAATAATTGCCTGAAGGTGATCCTTTGCTCTCATCTGTGTTGTCTCTCCAGGTTGAGTCATCAGATTCATCATGTAGACTTTTTTACATTTATTTGCAATTATGGTCTCTTTAATTCCTGAAACAAGAAGAACTGGAAGTATTGAAGTATAGAGGCTTCCTGGACCTATTAAAATTATATCTGCTTCTTTAATTGCTCTTAATGCATTTTTAAATGCCCTTGGCCTTGTTGGATATAGATTTATATTTTCAATCGATGTGTTATATTCTATTGCCTTTAATGGCAGCTCATTTTCTCCAAGTACCTCGATTCCATTTTTTAATCTACCTATTATATCTATCTTCTCAAGAGATGCTGGATAGACATGCCCTCTTACCTTAAAGATGTTGCCAAACTCATAGACTGCTTTTTCCATTCCACCATATAGATCTTCTAATGCAACAAGTATTAGATTGCCTATATTATGTCCTTCAAATGCACCCTTTTTAAATCTATAATTAAAAAGTTCTCTCACTTGGTCATCTTCTGTACTAAGTGCTAAAAGACAGTTTCTCAAATCTCCAGGAGGAATTAAATCTAAATCCTTCCTTAGAAATCCACTGCTTCCACCGTTATCAGCAACACTTACAACTGCGCTTACATTGTAATCTAAATCTCTAAGTCCCTTTAATACAGAGGAAAGTCCTGTTCCCCCACCTATAATCGTAATTTTCTTCTTTTTCATCAAATATCCCTGTGTTCAAGTATTACATCATATCCCAAAGCTTTAAAATGTTCATACATAAGATATGCATATGTTACAGACCTGTGTCTGCCACCTGTGCATCCAAAACCTATAGTAATATTATGCCTTGATGCATCTCTATGGAGTTTAACTACAAATTCAAGCATATCTTTTAATTTTTCAAGATATGTATTAGAGTTTTCATCTTCAAATATATAGTCCCTTATCTTCTTATCAAGTCCAGTCAAATTTCTTATATCTTCATCATAGTATGGATTTCTAAGAGTTCTAATATCAAAGACATAGTCTGCTTCCTCAAGTATTCCCTTTTTAAATCCAAAAGATGTCAGTATCACCTGAAATATTGACTGTGTATTTACTTCTTTTATCTTATAGAGTTTTTCCTTTAGTTGATGAATATTTAATTTACTACTATCTATTGTAAAATTACTATTTTCCTTTATATCTAATAGCTCTTCTCTCTCTTTATTTATAGCTTTTAGAGTTCCTCCGTTTACCTCTAGGGGATGCGCTCTTCTTGCAGACTTAAATCTATTTAAAAGAACCTTATCGCTTGCATCAAGAAAATAGATATTTATTAGATGTCCCTTTTTTCTAATATCACTTAGAACTTCATTTAAATCTCTAAAAAATTCTCCAAGTCTTAAATCCATTACAACTGCTATTTCTCTATTTGGATTTTCTGTCCCATAGAGTTCTATAAATGGCTCTAAGAGTTTTGGGGGCATGTTATCAATACAGAATACTCCCATGTCCTCAAATGCATCTAGTAGAGTACTCTTTCCTGCACCAGACAATCCAGTAATAACATTAATTTTCATCAACTACCTCAATATTTACTACATCTTTTAAATTTATACCTGATTGAGTAAGCCTATATATGGCATCATCAACAGAGCCAACATTCTCAACTTTGTGTGCATCACTGCTTATTACAAATTTATTGCCTATCGATTTGATTTCTTTTAGCTGCTCTAATGTCAAGTGATGGTGTCTTTCATTTATCTCTAAATGTATCTTCTGCTTTTTTGCAACTTTTGCAACTTCTACTATATCACATATCCCC
>JAEZUZ010000074.1 GCA_023443345.1 Bacillota bacterium | reverse complement strand
TTCTCTATAACTCTCACTATATGCTATCGCTAATCCCCCTAATTCACTTAAACAAAAATAACTTTATCCCATTTGCTAAACTCAAACTCATCATGACTCACCATTACCACGACACGATTATCAAGCTCAAGCAAGTCATAAACCTTAGACTTATTTAATGGATCCAAGGCAGCACAAGGTTCATCCAACAACAGAAATTCAGTCTTATCTAAAAAAGCTCGACAGAGAGCAAGGCGTGCTTTTTCACCAGTAGATAAATTTCTTCCGCCACTTATAATTTCATCCGAAACAGAGAACTTCTGAAGCGACAATTTATCCATCAACACTCCTATTTCATAAGAATATTCATCACTATTAAAACTTATCTCGCTCATCTCCGAAAACACATTATGAGCACCATACCCATCTCTATTCACTACTCCGATATCATTTTCATCATCAACAAAATACTTTCCAGAAAATATTTTTTCAAACAACAAATTTTCCAAAACCGTACCAGCAAATAGCAGTGGCTTTTGATTTGAATAATAAAAATTATCTAAGTAATATTCAGAGCCAAGCAAACCGCACAATTTACGAAGAACCGTAGTCTTACCACAACCTGATGGCCCCTTTATCAAAATTTTTTTGCACCCTTGTTCAATAAGCTTGACGACCTCGAATACTTTTTCTTCAACAAGTCTTTCAAAGTCAGAATCACAAATAACATTTTCTGCCAACTCAGCATTTGTCTCTTTGTTATCCAGCTCCAAATAGTCAACAAGCTCCATAAGTGCAGCCTGGTAAGAACGACCTCTTAAAATCAACTCATTAATTCTATATATTTCATAAGACACAGCAAAAGCCAATGGCCAAAGAAAAAGGAAAGTATCTATGTTCATTTCGTTGCGATAAATAAGCAAGAACCCTAGTGCATAAAGTCCCAAATAAGAAAAAGTAAAAGCGCCCTCGCGTAAAAAGGCAGAAATATTTTCAAAATGGAAAGATTTATTAAGTGCTAATTCAAATCGATGCAAAACTTCTTCATACCGTTTATCTATGTTCTTCGATATATTATATATTCTAAAAATCATAAGTGATTTATGCCAGTCATAGACGTAATTCTGAAGCTTTATTTTTTCTCTTAACATCTCCTTTTCATACTTTAGCTTCCTAGATGCAAAATAAGCAGTGTTAACAATAAATAATATTGCAGAAATAGTATTAATTAAGAAAAATATAGGGTTGATAAAAACAAGCGCAACTATATAAATTAATAAACTAATTATTGATTTTAAAATATTTATAAAGACCTCATCAAAAAAACAAGACTATTATTTAGATTTATTCCATTAATATTAGACACATTATAAGAAGAAGCTTCAACAAAACTTAAATCAAAAAATTTTCTAACTATCATCTGTCCCCAAGAAACATCCACTGCTAACACAATTTTTTTCAAACAATATTCAATTAGCTTGGAGAAAATTGGAATCGAAATAAAAAGAAGAATAATCACTAATATATATTTTAATAACATAGTATCGCTCTTATTCGCTATCACCTTACTAGGTATAGCAAATAGCAGACCTGTATATAATGAAAATAGGAATTTATCAAAAGAACTACCTAATATAAGTGTTGTAAACCTTGCCACGCCCTGTTTATTGATTTCCTTATTAATAAATCTATATGAGTTCATAAAACTCTCCTATCTCAAGCGTTCGAAGCTATCTTTCTACTTAATTCTTGTAAGACGTTTATTCTCCATGCGATACGCTTTGTCTGCGTACTCTAAATCTTCCAAATTATGACTTATATAAATAACCGTTTCGTCTTTAAGCAGTTTAAAAAGATAATCCTTTATTCTCTTGCCTGTATCCTCATCAATCGCAGAACTTATTTCATCAAATTAAATCAACTTCTTTTCATTTCCCTTTGATCTCATATATTTAGATACAAAACGAAGAAGTGCAATTCGTTGCCTCTCACCACCAGAAATAACAAGATGTCTACTATCTAGTAGAAAATCGATATCATGGCTCATATTGAGCAATTTAAAAAATTCTTCGTCAATTGTCCTATCAACTGAAACATTTTCGAGAATTGAGCCTGAAAAATATGCATCATCTGTACTTACAGGATATATCAGCTCATGCAGAGCTTTTTCACCATAAGATAACAAGTCTTTTGATAATAAATATATTTTTCCACTATATGTTAGTGAAGGATCGAGCAATATCTTAAATAGTGAACTTTTTCCTATACCAGATGCACCGACAATGATAATTTTTTCACCATTTACTATATCAAGATTTAAATTTTCAATAACCGGTGATGAATCAAGCTCATAGGAAAAGGTAAGATTTTCTATCTTTAGTATGCAACAATCATTATTGCTACAACTTTTATTACCGTCTAAAATAGTCACTTGTTCTGAATCAAACTCAGTATTTTCTATTACTTCTATTTGCTCTACTGATTCATCTATTTTTGAATTAGTTAGCAGATCATTTGAAAATTCAATTAGTTTATCCAATCTTTGAAGGTATAG
>JAEZUZ010000033.1 GCA_023443345.1 Bacillota bacterium | reverse complement strand
CTTCTATAGCTGCTGAAGAAGAAAGTCCTGATCCTGGAAGCACATCTGAGGTACAAATAAGATCAAAACCTACAGGCTTATATCCTCTTTTTTTATAACTTGCCACCACTCCCCTTAAAAGAGATAGTGTCGTTTCATATTCTTCTTCTACTACATTGAGCTCGTTTATATCCATTTCTATGATATCCCAGCCCAAAGATTTAAATCTTATTTTATCAGTGTTATTTAAAGAACCTACGGCAATTACATCTAAATCTACAGCACCAGCAAGTACTTCACCGTGTTGATGGTCTGTATGATTGCCAATAATCTCTGTCCTTCCAGGTGTTGAGAAACACAGTATTTCTCTGTTTTGATCACTATCAAATTCTTTTTGAAACTCATCAATTAATGAGATCAATCTTTTCTTAGATTTTTCTTTATCTGAATAAATATTTAAAAAGATTGAGTCTAATTTAGAAGACTCAATCATTTCTTTATACTTTTTAATAGTATACATTTTTACCTCTTAGCGTTTAACTAAATACTTTCTCATATCTAAAGCACAAGCTACAAGGATGATTCCACCCTTAATTGCATATTGTAATTGTTGATCCATGCCAAGTAATGGAAGTGCAACAAATATAAGTCTAAGTAATAGAACACCAAGAATAATACCACTTATCTTTCCAATACCACCGACAAATGATACACCACCAATTACACAAGCTGCAATTGCATCTAGTTCATAGTTAAATCCAGTATTAGGGGTGTTTGATGCGATTCTTGCTGCTTCAATAAATCCCGTATAACCATAAAGTGCTCCAGCTAAAGCAAATACAGAAATAGTCGTTAGAACAATATTTACACCAGATACTCTAGCAGCCTCTTCATTTGAACCTAGTGCAAACATGTTTTTACCAAATTTCATCTTATTCCATACAAACCACATAACAGCTGTAAGAATTAGAGCATAAATTACATAATTAGGTATACTAGCTGTCTGTCCATTTCCTACTGGTATTTTTATAAATGAACCAACTACAAAATTTCTATATCCCTCATCTAATCCTGAAATAGCCTGTCCCTTAGTTCCACCTTGCTGTATGTATACAAGTAAAGTAGTAAATAAAATAAGCTGAGTAGCTAGTGTAACTATAAATGGGTGTAATTTAAACTTTGCAACCCAAAATCCATTGAACGCTCCTATAGCAGCTCCAATAAGTAAAACAATTAGTAGAACTACAGGAATTGGAAGAGGTTGAAGTCCTACCCACATCTTACTTGGGGCATCTACAGATTGAAGCAATGATGCAGCTACACATGCTGTAAGACCAACTGCTCTACCAGCAGATAGGTCAGTACCCGTAAGTACAATTGTTCCAGCAATACCTAAAGCAACTGGTAGATATGCTGCTGTCTGAGATAATAAGTTAATTAATGAAATAGGTTTTAAAAATGTAGGTCTTGTAATGCTTACATATACAACAATACAAAGCATAATTACTAATAATGCATTATTTATAAACAAGTTTCCAACTCTTTTTGCATTCCACTTGCTCTTTAATTTTCTTTCTTGCTCTTGTGACATCTTTCCTCCTTATACATATTTTGCAGCTAAAGTTAGAATATCTTCCTGAGTACATGTCTTAGGATCAACTTCTCCTGCTAATTTTCCACCTGACATTACCAAAATTCTATCGCATAGCCCTATTAATTCTGGCATTTCAGAAGAAACTATTATAATTCCCTTTCCTTCTTGTGCTAACTCAATTATAAATTGATAAATTTCATATTTAGCACCTACATCTATACCTCTTGTAGGTTCATCTAGAAGTAATATTTCTGGCCTAGTAAGTAGCCATCTTCCAAAAATTACCTTCTGTTGGTTTCCTCCAGAAAGAGATCTTATCTGTGTTTTATCACTAGGAGTCTTGATTCTGAGCGATTTGATCATTCTGTGGGTATCTTCTTTAGCTTTTTTATTGCTCAACCATAGATTATTTTTTATGTAACTCTTTAAATTTGAGATAATTGTATTATCAAATATATTTAAAATTGAAAATATTCCTGTTGCTCTTCTTTCTTCTGTAACAAGGGCAAAACCATTTTTAATAGCTGATTTTGGATGTCTATTTGTAATCTCTTTTCCATGTAGAAAAATATGTCCACCTTCTCTTGTCATAGCCCCAAATAAATTTTCAAGTAATTCTGTCCTACCTGATCCATCTAAACCTGCAACTCCTAAGATTTCACCTTTATGTAAATTGAATGACACATCTTCTAATTTAGTATATTTTCCAGACATATTTCTAACTTCAAGAATTACCTCTTCAACTTGATTATATTTAGGAGGAAATCTGTTAGATAATTCACGTCCAACCATAAGTTTAATAATCTTTTGCATATCTAGTTCAGAAGAAGGTTCTGTTGCAATCCACTTCCCATCACGCATTATTGTTATTTCGTCACTTATTCTTAAAATTTCATCCATTTTATGGGAAATGTATATAATTCCACAACCTCTATCTCTTAACATGTTAATAATTTTAAAGAGGTGTTCAACTTCAGCTTCGGTAAGAGATGAAGTTGGTTCATCAAAAACTATAATTTTTGAATTATAAGAAACAGCCTTTGCTATTTCAAGCATCTGCCTCTGTGAAACTGGCATTGTTGACATAATTTGTTTAGGATTAACTTTTAGTCCTAACTCATCAAATAATTTTTTAGTTTCTTCTCTCATGGTCTTTTCACTTACTGCAATTTTTCCTACAGTAGGATATCTTCCAAGCCAGAGATTATCTTGCACACTTCTTGTCAATGCCTGATTTAACTCCTGATGCACCATTGCAACACCATTTTCAAGGGCTTCTTTTGAACTTTTAAAATTTATCTCTTTTCCATCTAATTTCATAATTCCAGAATCTGCTTTATATATACCAAAGAGACATTTCATAAGCGTCGATTTGCCGGCACCATTTTCACCCATAAGAGCGTGAACTGTACCTGCTTTTACAGTTAAATCTACATTGTCAAGTGCCTTAACCCCAGGAAATTCCTTTGTTATTCCCTTCATTTCCAATAAGACACGTTTTTCCATAGCTCCTCCATCTAAAGTATCTACTTATAAAGAAAGCGGGGGAATAAACCCCCACTTTATTTTAAGTTTATTATTAAGTAGGATTAATGATTGTCCTTTGTCCATTTTTGATAAGGAACACGGATCTTAGCAACACCCTCATCAACGTTGAAGTTTGAAGTATCATCCATTAGATTTTTGCCTTCTTTAACGTTTTTAACAAGAGCTGTAAGTGTACTTGCCATACCTACGTTATCTTGCTTAACAGTACCTGTCATTTCACCAGCTTGAATCTTTTGCTGAGCTGTTTCAGTAGCATCTACACCAAAGATTGGAATATATTTTCCACCTTCTTTGTTATATCCAGCATTTTGTAGAGCAGATAATGCACCAAGTGCCATATCATCATTGTTAGCAATTACAATTTCAACCATATTGTTTGCTTGCTCTGAAAAATGACTTAGGATATTTGACATATAGTCGTTAGCTGCTGTTGCAGACCAGTTACCATCTTTGTCTACTAAGTACTTAGTAGTTGCATTTGGATCAAAGTATACTAGAGGCTTTTTGCCAGCTTCTTGTAATAATTTGTCTGAATCTTCTACAGCGAATTTTGTGCGAGCTTCAGCTTCTTGATTACTTTCTTGTCCCTTAAACATAACATATGAAATTTGTCCGTCCCCATTAAGGTCAACCTTTTCATAGTTAGCTTTTAAGAAATCTGCTATTAATTCTCCTTGTAAGTGTCCAGCTTCTGGAGCATCTGTTCCAACAAAAGCTGCCTTTTCATATGACTTAACAGCATCATCACTTACTTCTCTGTTGAAGAATACTACAGGAATATTAGCTTCTTTAGCTATATTAACAATTTCCTTAGCAGCGTCTTCTGAAGAAGTTTCAACGATGTTTACAAGTAATAAGTTTGTACCACTTGCAACTGCTGTCTTAATAGCATCTGTCTGTGTTGCTTGATTTGCAGCAGCATCAAAGTTCTTATACTCTACTCCAAGATCAGTTAACATCTTGTCTAATTCGTTACGAACTGTTGAAATGTAGATATCAGCAAAGTTGTAATAAAATACTCCTACTTTTAAAGCTGCTTGATCAGTGTTTTGTTCTTGGTTTTGTTGATTAGGTTCTGGTTTCTTTTCAGTGTCTTTACCACAACCAACAAGTGAAAATGCAAGAACTAAAACTAGTAATAAAGAAATAATTTTCTTCATCTTTTTCCTCCTGAATTATTAACTTGGGCTATTTATATTAACCTTAACTTAATAATAACATATTTGATATATATGTAAAGTATTTATAAATATTTTAGTTTTACAAAAATATAATATTTGTGTATTTGATTTTAACAAATAAAACTGAAACTTCTAAAAATATTGATGTATAATAGTTTTGTACGTATATAATTAGTTAATATGTGATATAATTATTTCAATTGTTTTCAGGAGGAATATATGAATCTTTTTAGCAAAGATGATTTTATCTTTAATATCAAAAATGTCTTAAGAACAGACTATGCTGTATCTCTTGAAAGAGCAAAACCCTACGAAATTTACAATGCTGTAAGTAAAGTAATTATGAAACTAATAGGAACTTTTTGGGAAAGTGACATAGAAAAATCAAATTACAGAAAGGCATATTATTTAAGTAGCGAATACTTAATGGGTAGATCTCTTGGCAACAATATAGCTAATCTACAAATCTATGATGATATTAAAGATGCACTTAGTGAAATTGGTCTAAATCTAAATGAAATTGAAAATATAGAAGAAGATGCCGGCCTAGGTAATGGAGGACTTGGAAGACTAGCAGCATGTTTTCTCGATTCTGCTGCAACTCATAGATATCCACTTAATGGATA
>JAEZUZ010000061.1 GCA_023443345.1 Bacillota bacterium | reverse complement strand
ATATGTAAGATGGTATTGGACAGCTAGTTTACAATCAGTACTTCACTTTTTAGAGCAGAGATTAGCAGAACATGCCCAGTATGAAATCAGATGTTTTGCTAAGGCAGTAGAAGATCATCTAAAAAATACATTTCCAGTTTGTTATAAGTATTACAGTAAGTAAAAAGAGCACTATGTGCTCTTTTATATTAGTTCAAATTATTTTAGAATTTATTTATTAATTTTTCTAGTGCCAATATTGTATAGTTTGTATCGTCTTTAAAAGAAAACCAAATATTTATTCCACTATCTACACTTAAATCTCTTGAGGATCTGTGAAGTGACATTGGAAAATCAGATAACTTATGCACTAGATCATCTTGATTAAAAGGTCTTTGAAATTCAATATTGCAGTGTATAAAACTTTCGTCAATATCTACAGAAATTATGCTTATTCCAAGTCTTCCATTGTAATTAGAAAGTTCACTTAAGTCATTTGTAATATTTTCTTCAGCTTCATCAATATCTTTTATCAACTTTTTCTCATAGGAAGTTATCTGAAGTTTTTTAATCTTATAATTATCATCTATTATCTTAATAATAGGAGCAGACCTTATTACCAAAGACTGAGGAATTCTTACAATCCAAGTATTTTCATCTAAATTTGAATCATCTATCATGTCGTACATAGGTATTGAAGAGTCATTTATAAAATTGTTTGAAAGGTCGATACAAGGTACTTTATTATCTTCAGCATTGAGAATTATTGCCTTTGATTTTTCATCACTTATTGAATTTATAATTAGATTGAATCTAGATATATCGATATTGTCTAAATTTTGAATTAGTATTTCACTATCTCTAAAATCAATAAATCTTGAAGAATACATACCAAGGTCAAATACTTTTAAATTTATTTTATTTTGTTTTTCTAGGCTCTCAATTACAGATTTAGATAATTCACTATGAGTTCCTAACAGTGCAACTTCCATTAATTCCTCCATATGGCAATTATATGTTAACTAATCTTTGTTGTCAATTTTACATTAAACATTTGACAAATATAAAATCATCTGATAAACTCTAATAGTCGAATAAAGTAGAAGCTCTCTTCTCACCAAGTCATATAGATGACTTAGGTTAATAGAAAAAAGATGAAGTGGGCTTTTAACGTCCACTTTTTTATTAATAATTTTGGAGGTGTGTGATTAAAGATACACTAATCAATGAACAGATACGTGCAGAAAAAGTAAGATTGATTAGTCCTGAAGGCAAACAAATAGGAATAGTTAGTGCTGAAACAGCAAATAATCAGGCAATACTAGCTAAACTAGATTTAGTTATGATTGCACCAAATGCTAATCCGCCAGTTTGTAAAATTATGGATTATAGCAAGTTTCGCTATGAACAGAAGAAACAGGAAAAAGAGCAAAAGAGAAAGCAAAAGACAATTCAAGTTAAGGAATTGCGACTTTCTGTCAGTATTGAAGAACACGATTTGCAAACTAAGGCTAGACATGCAATTAAGTTCTTAAAAGCAGGTGATAGAGTTAAAGTCACTCTTAAGTACAAGGGAAGACAACTTGGAAGGAAAGAGTTGGGATACCAAAGCATGGATGCCTTTAATGAATTGATTAAAGATGTTGGTACTTTGGAGTCGCCAGCTAAATTAGAAGGGCGATCTTTAGTAGCTTATTATGCACCTAAAAAGGAGTAAATATATGACAAAGATGAAGACAAGAAAAAGTATTGCTAAAAGAGTCAAAATGACTGCAAGCGGCAAAATGAAGAGAAAACAAGGGTTTATGAGACATAAATTAGGTAAAATGAGTGCTAAGAGCAAACGTCAACTACGTAAAGCAGCACTAGTATCTAAGGGTGATCAAAAACGTATAGAGAAAGCAGTCCCATATTTATAAGGAGTAAACCATGGCAAGAATAAAAAGAGCAGTCAATACAAAGAAAAGACATAAAAAGATTTTAAAATTAGCAAAGGGCTTTTATGGACAAAAGAGCAAAGTATTTAAAGCAGCAAATCCTGCAGTACTACGTTCTCTAAGAAGCCAATTTGTAGGAAGAAAATTAAGAAGAAGAGATTTCAGAAAACTTTGGATTACAAGAATCAATGCTGGTTCAAGAATGTTTGGTCTATCATATAGCCAATTTATGCATGGTCTAAAGAAAGCTGGAATTGAGCTAAATAGAAAAGTTTTAGCTGATTTAGCAGTAAATGACATCAAGGCTTTTGAATCTCTAGTAGAAAAGGCAAAAGCTGAATTAAAGTAATATATGGATAAAAGTACCAAGATAGCAATTATTTCTGTGGTATCTGTCGTGATTATAATTGTCCTAGCATATATATTATTTCCGCCAAAGTTGGATAATAGTGTAGAGACTTTAAATTATAATCAAGAAAAATATACTGCCAAAATGATTGAAGAAAAAAAGCGTTTAACAATTGAGCCTGGTACAAAATTAGGATATTACAATTCTGAAGTTTTCACAGTTTTTAATGGAAATATTAAAAAAATAGATTTTTCTAATGCAAGATTTACAGAAGATCCAAGTTATCAACTTGTATTAGCAAGAGATCGCGAAGATGTAATATTTATAAAAAACAGAGAAGCTTTCAGATTTCAAAATAATCCTATAAAAATAATCTCAGATATAGAAGATTATAAAGTTGAAAAAAATTCTATAATCTTTAAAACTTCAGATGGATACTCTATCTACAATATTTTAGATAATAAGTTGTCAGAGGTTAATAAGTATTCCAATCAAGAAAATAAAATAAGTATAGATAATATAAAGACCTTTAATAAAGGAAAGAATTACATCTTAGAAGATATCAAGAGAAATGTAATAGATATATATGATACTTATTTGATTCAAAATATTGGTACAAAAAAGGGATATTTAGCAGATGTGGATCAAAATAATCCTCTGATACTTATATCAGAATTTGATTCAAATACTAAAGAAATCATAGAGTACAATATAGAAACTAAGGAATCTAAGTCACTTAAATTTAGAGAACCTAGCTCAAATGGATTACCTAAATATTTTAAAGATAATTTCATTGTAAATATTTCCAATCAACAAGTTCTAAATCTTTCTCTTTTTGATAGAACAAAGGAAGAAGTAAACGAGCTAAAGATATCTAATGAATTAGTTGGAATTAGAGAGCTAAAAATTTTTGATGATGTATTTGCTATAATATGCAACGATAGATTTTATTTAGGAACATCTGAGGAAGTCAGGGAATATGCTGGGGACTTCAGTGATATAATGGTTGAAGATGGTAGGATATATTTAATTGGATCTAATCATCTTAGACTGTTATATAAAGGAAAGAGTTACGACTATCAGCTAGCTGGGGAAGTATCTAATTATCTGATAAATGATGGAAAATTCTATTATATATATCAAGATCCTAGCAGCAAGGCATATTTTGTAACTTACACTGAATTAGATGCTTAAGAGAAGGTATTTTTCTATAGGACTTTATTTTATATTTATAATTTTGACTATTAAGGGAGTTAGTTTATGGCTAACTCCTTTTCTATTAGGAATCTTTTTATTTAGTGATATAAAGTCAAAATATATTGTGATTATTTTATTATTTTTACTATTTTTTAGAATGTATAGTTTTGAGCCAAGTAGTAATTATAGCGGAACTTTTGAAGTAAAAAATCATAGTTCAATAAAATATTTAAAGGTAATAGAGAGTTCTGGAAAGTATTTTATGCTAAATTCAAGAGCTTTAAAAAATGGAATATATTCTGGAAGCTTCAAGGCAAAAAAGCATAGAAATATCAGAGCAGATGGATACTTCATAAATGAATTTTATTATAAGTCAAATGGTATTATCGCAGAAGCATATGATTTTAATTTAGAAAAAGTTAAAGATTTAAGGGCAAGTGTAAGAGATAAATTAAAGGATTATTTTTATGATAGACTGAAGAATTATAAAAATAGAGATCTTGTATATGCAATTTTATTTGGAAGCAGAGAATTTATAGATAGAGATACAAATGAGCTTTTAGGACTAGTTGGTATAATGCATATATTTGTTTTATCTGGGTTTCACGTAAGGCTTATTGAAAGAAATATAAGAAAGATATTTTATTTTTTTAGAATACCAAATTTTATTTCAGATATATTTATATTACTTTTACTTTTTATGATATGTTATATGACAAATTTTCATGTAAGCTCTCTAAGAGCAATGATTGTAGTAATTATTGAGATCATATTTTTTTATAAAAAGATAAGCCTGAATCATTTCGATGTAGCTGGTATTTGTACAATTATAATAATGCTTATTAATCCTTACTCTGTAATTTCACTTTCTTTTATGATGGGTATGGTTGGATATCTCTCTATTAGAAGTTTTAAAAATAACAGCATACTAATGCTATATATTTTTTTGATACCATTTTTAAGCATGCAGGGATTTGAGTATTCAGTAGTCCTATTTATTTTTTCCATTTTTATAAGTTACATACTTTCAAATATGATTTTATTTTTATATATTTCATTATTTGTCTTTCCTGTTGCAATATTTTTAAATAAAGTATTTGTTTTTGTAGAATTTCTTATAAATGCAGTATACAAAATTCCTCAGTTAAAACTTGTAATCTTGTCATTTAATACAGTTAGTCTATCTATATATATACTTGGTGTTGTATTTTTACTGCATCTAGAAGAACTTCAATTAAATATAAACTTAAAAAAGGCATCTCTTATTATAATTTCTCTTATAATGCTATCCCAGATTTTCTATGCACAGTCACTAAGAGGGTCAATACATATAATAAATGTTGGACAGGGCAATAGCCAGCTCATAATAACAGAAACTGGAAAAAAGATTCTCTATGATACAGGAAACAGAAAGAGTATACTTAAGTATTTAAGGAGGATGGGAGTTTCCAAGCTAGATGCAATATTCCTATCACATCTAGATGATGATCACAGTGCAATGGTTGACTATTTAAGATATGATAAATTGTATACTTCTCATCCATTTGTAGGGCATAAATCTTTTTATTTGAAAAGTGGAGATAATGTTTGGTTAGATGATGTAAATTTAAAGGTTGTTCATCCACATAAAATCGGAAAGTCCATGAATAAAAAATCAATGGTCATAAGCACTAAAGTTCAAGATAGGACGATACTTATGACAGGAGATATTGATAACTCTCACCTAATGGAGTTTGATTTAACACAAATTTTTATGTATCCTCACCACGGCTCTAAATATAGTCTGAGTTTTAGAGATTTAAAAAGGAGAGGTCAGGGTTATGTAATAATTTCATATGGAAGAAATAATTATGGACATCCATCACAAAAATTAATTGAATTCTTAAATAGGCATTCAATAAAATATTTTGAAACATTTTATGATTCAAATATCATATTTACTAAAAAGAGTATTAGATTTAAATAAAGTTAGAAAATATTATATAATTGAGATATGAAGATAAGCGATTTTGAAAAATTGGAAAAAGTTAATAGTGAACCAAGTATGCTCTTAGTTGAAATAGAGGAGAAATTTCTATTTGATAGACTTGTAGATAATATTTCTAAAAAACACGGGCTTAGAATTATCAGATATAGTGCTAGGGATTTTGAATTTAGAGATTTAGTTATGGAGCTAGATACAATAGATATATTTAATGAGCCTAAATTATATATAATAAGTGAGATATCATTTTGGAAAGAAAATGAATTTAAATTTGAAGAACTATATCTAGATAACAATAGAATTTTATTTATAGTTGATAGAAAAAAAGGTGCATATAAATCTATCTCTAAAAAAGTGCAGACTTTAAATATTACAAGATTAAATAGAGAAGAATTAAAAGATTTAGTAAAATCTATATTTAAAGAACATAATAGAGAAATAGAAAATAGCATGCTAACATATTTGATCGATGCCAGTGGATATTTAAAATACAAAAGCAATATAACTCTATATAACGTATATCATGAACTCATAAAAATATTTTCAAAGGGAAATACTATCACTAAGTCAGATATAGATAGGTATTTTCAAGATTTATTTATCTACTCTACATTTGAATTACAAAATAGGCTACTTGAAAATAAAAAGAAAGATAGCTTTAGAATGCTATATAAATTTTATGAGCAGGCAGATGATTTAAATAAACAGCTATCCCAATTAATTTTGGCTATTTATGAATTACAGGTTGTAAAAATTTTGACAGACTCTGGAATAGGAAATTCTAAGATTAAGGAATTTATAGGAGCTCAGAGTGACTATAGAGTAGAGAAGTTGATTTCTCAGACATTCAACTTTAGTTTAGATGAATTGATTCAGATGCAAGAAGAACTTTTAAAAGCAACTAGTGATAGCAGGAAATACCCTAGTGATATAGATGGGGTTGTAGAATCTGTTCTTTTAAAACTTACAATATAATATCTAAATAAAAAAAGCGATTAGTTATACTAATCGCTATTGTTTTAAGAGGGTGAACAAGGAGTTACTCCATCTTATTTAGAGCATTGCGCAGACGAGATACTTTTCTTGATGCATTTTTCTTATGCAATGTACCTTTTGAAGCTGTCTTTCTGATAACTTGCTCTGCTTCTTTAAAAGCCTTTTGAGCTTGATCTTTATCACCAGATTGTACTGCTTCAAGAGTCTTTTTGATGGCTGTTTTAACACGTGTACGGCGTGCTTTATTTTCTTCAGTCTTTCTTTTGATGACTTTGATGCGCTTTTCAGCTGATTTAATATTAGCCATATTACCTCCTTGTTTTAATACATTAAAATGCTATCACAAAACATTGAACAATGCAAGGAAAAAATGAGGTTTAATTCCTTAAAAGATTGATACTATCTGTTTTTTTAAGTATAATAAATAGGATAATTGGAGGATAGATGGAACAAATAAGAAATTTTGCAATAATTGCCCATATAGATCATGGAAAAAGTACTTTAGCTGATAGACTAATCGAAAAAACAGGTGCTCTAACTCAGAGAGAAATGAAGGAACAAGTTCTAGATAACATGGAACTTGAGAGAGAGCGTGGAATAACAATCAAACTACAGACTTCAAGGTTAGTCTACCAAGATAAGGACAATAAGGAGTATATTTTCAATTTAATTGATACTCCAGGACATGTGGATTTTACTTATGAAGTTTCAAGATCCTTAGCTGCTTGTGAGGGGGCTTTACTTGTTGTTGATGCTTCTCAAGGAGTTGAAGCTCAGACAATAGCTAATGTGTATCTTGCAGATGAGCAGGGACTAGAGATTGTACCTGTCATAAATAAGATAGATCTACCTTCAGCCAGAAGCGATGAAATAAAGCAAGAAATTGAAGAAATTATTGGAGTTGATGCAAGTGATGCACCTCTAATTAGTGCTAAATCTGGTCTAAATATTGAAGATGTATTTGAGGCTATAATAAATAAAATTCCTGCGCCTACTGGTGATAAGAAAAAGCCATTAAAGGCATTGATTTTTGACTCATTCTACGACTCTTATAAGGGAGCTGTAGCGATGATTAGAGTAATTGATGGGACAATTAAGAAAAATGACCAAATACTTCTTATGTCAACAGGAAATAGTTACGAGGTAGTTGAAGTAGGAGTATTTACTCCAAATATGCTTGCAAAGGATCATTTAGAAGCTGGAGATGTTGGATATTTTACAGCAAGTATAAAGCAGGTTTCTGAAGTTAGCGTTGGAGATACTGTAACACACACTAAAAATAGAACAGAAAACGCTCTTCCTGGATATAAAGAAGCTCTTCCAATGGTGTTTTGTGGAATATATCCAAGCGAGGGAGAAAATTATAAAGAGGTCAGAGATTCACTTGAAAAACTCAAATTAAATGATGCTGCTCTAACTTTTGAGCCAGAGACATCAGTGGCACTAGGATTTGGATTTAGATGTGGATTTTTAGGACTTCTACATTTAGAAATTATTCAAGAGAGACTTGAGAGAGAGTTCAATCAGGAAATTATAGCAACTGCTCCATCTGTAATATATGAAGTTATAAATAAAAAGGGTGAGTTATTACATATTCAAAATCCTACAAATTTACCAGATGTGACAGAAATAGCAGAATTTAGAGAACCAATTGTAAGCTCAACAATCATCGTTCCATCAGAATATGTTGGTAATGTTATGGAACTCTGCCAAAATAGAAGGGGAGTTTTCCTAGATATGCAGTATATAGATGAGAGAAGAGTTAAACTAAGTTACGATATGCCATTAAATGAGATAATATATGATTTTTTTGACGCTCTTAAATCTAAGACTAGGGGATATGGCTCTTTTGACTATAAATTTAAGGGATATCAAGCAAGTGATCTTGTGAAGATGGATATATTAATAAATAAGGAACAAATAGATGCATTTAGTATTATTGTTCATAAAGAAAAAGCTGCACAAAGGGGAAGGATGATTGTCGATAGACTAAAGGATGAGATAGCAAGACAGCAATTTCCTATTCCAATTCAGGCAGCAATTGGCAATCAGATAATAGCTAGAGAGACAGTTCGTGCACTTAGAAAAGATGTACTTGCAAAGTGCTATGGTGGAGATATATCAAGAAAGAAAAAGCTTTTAGAGAAACAGAAGGAAGGGAAAAAGAGAATGAGACAGTTTGGTAGCGTAGAGGTACCTAAGCAGGCATTCCTATCTGTGTTAAAGTTTAAAGATGATTAGTAGATCTATATATATACACATACCATTTTGTAAAAAGAGATGTAGCTACTGTGACTTCTGTACAGGTATTGATAGAAATTTAGAAGATAGATATATAAATACACTTATTGAAGAATTTGATTTATATCCTGATTCTTTTAAAAATGTAAGCACTATATACATAGGGGGAGGAACTCCTAGTTCAATTAGCTATGAAAATACTAAAAAGTTATTATTAGAAATAAATAAGAGATTAAGTACAAAAGTTGAAGAGTTTACATTTGAGGTAAATCCAGAGAGTGTAGATGAAAAAAAGTTGAGACTTCTTAGAGAATTTGGGGTAGATAGAATAAGCATGGGAATTCAATCGCTTGATGATTCTACTTTAAATATTTTAGGAAGAATACATAGTTCTAAATTAGCTATTGACAAGCTTGAATTAATTAGAAAATACTTTAAAAGAGTAAATGTAGATTTTATTTATGGAATAGATGGAATAGATTTCGATATCAAAGAAATTTTCTCTAAAATTGGAGAAATAGAACATATGTCTTTCTATCCATTAGAGATATATGAACATCTTCCTATAGCTAAAATTACAAAATATAATGAAGATAAGCAGAGCGAAGAATATTTCAGAATATGTTCCTATCTTAAATATATGGGGTATGAACATTATGAGGTTTCAAACTTTGCTAAAAATAATCAGTATTCAAAACATAATCTCAATTATTGGCGATCAAGAGAGTATTATGGATTTGGGTTATCAAGCAGTGGATATATTTCCAATACTAGATATACAAATACAGGAAATATAGATAGATATTTAGAACTTGTTCAGAAAAAGTTAAAGCCAATTGAATTTAGTGAATTAATAGATGACAATTCTAAATTTGAAGAATATATAATGTTATCTTTAAGATGTTTAGATGGAATAAATTTAGACTATCTAAGAGATAAATTTGGCCTTGAAATAGATAGAGAATATATAAAAGAAAATATAGATTTAGAAAATTTTATTCCAACAGAAAATGGATTTAAATTGAGTGATAAAGCTATGTTTTTGATTAATATATTTATTCTTGATATAATAGAGAGAGTAATTCAAACGAGATAGGAGTAGAAATGTATAGAAAAGATATAGAAAGTTCATTATTAGAATTGGGTTCTAGTATAAATGGACTCTCAAACGAAGTAGCTCAGCAACGTTTGATTGAAAATGGAAGAAATACAATAGTTGTAGAACAGGAACAATCAATATTTAGCATTTTCTTTAAGAGTTTTAAGGATGTAATGATATTGGTGCTTATACTAGCTGCTATTTTATCTGTTGCATTAAAGGAGTATACAGATGCTATTCTTATACTTGCAATAATATTTCTAAATGCAGTTATTGGTACAATCCAAGAAGTACAGGCAAAAAGGGCAGTTAAGTCGCTAAAAGATTTGTCTGCAAGCAATTCGCTTGTGCTAAGAGATGGATCAAAAGTATATGTAAGTTCTGAAGAACTAGTAGTTGGAGATATAGTTCTACTTGAGACTGGAGATATAGTACCAGCAGATGGAAGAATTATTGAAAGTTTCAATCTGCAGGTTGATGAAAGCGTGCTAACAGGAGAAGCTGTTGCAGTTGACAAAGATCCTGAATTTGTAGCAAGTGACAATATACCTATAGCTGATAGAAAAAATTTAGTATTTGCCTCTACAGTTGTAACAAGAGGTCATGCTAAATTTGTAGTTACTAATACAGCTATGTCTACAGAGATCGGCAAGATAGCTTTTATGGTAATGAGTCAAGAAGAGTCTAAGACACCATTACAGGTTAAATTAGATAAAGTAGGCAAGCTACTTGCAGTACTTGTTATAGTGCTAGCTATACTTATATTTGGACTTGGGATTCTTCAAGAAAGAGATAAGTTCGAAATGCTCCTTATTGCAGTGACAATTGCTGTAGCTGCAATTCCTGAAGGTCTACCTACAGTTGTAAGTATTGTACTTGCACTTGGAACTTCTAGGTTATCTAAGCAAAATGCAGTAGTTAAAGGTCTATCTTCAGTTGAGACTTTAGGTAGTGCTTCAGTAATATGTACAGATAAGACAGGAACTCTTACCCAGAATAAGATGACTGTACAGGAATTCTCTACTTATGCAGACATATCTCACTTAATAAGAGGTATGGTACTTTGTAATGATGCAGATGTAGATGGGGAGAGATCTTTTGGAGATCCTACAGAAGTAGCTCTAATTAGATGGGCTCAGTCTCAGGAAGTTGATTTTAGAGAACTAAAGAAAAATTATAGAAGAATTGATGAAATAGGATTTGACTCTCATAGAAAGATGATGAGTACAGTTAATGATGTAGATGGAAGATATATCCAGTATACTAAGGGTGCACTTGATAACATTCTTGATAGATGTACAACATATCTTGACTCAAATTTAAATGAAGTAGAGTTAGATGAGAGAATAAAATTAGAGATATTAGAGAAAAACTCAGAATATACAGATAAGGCACTTAGAGTTTTATCTTTAGCAAGAAAGACTTATAGGGACAATTTAGAAGAATTAAATGAAATGTCACTATGCTATATCGGTATGGTTGCAATGATAGATCCTCCAAGAGTTTCAGTAAGAGAAGCTATCATGGAATGTAAGAGTGCAGGAGTTATTCCTGTAATGATAACAGGAGATCATTTAGATACAGCTAAGGCTATAGGACAAAATATAGGTCTATATGATCCTAATGAGCATCTAGCTATTACAGGGCTAGAGTTAGATCAGATAAGTGATGAAGATTTATTTGAAAAAATTGAGAAGATCAGAATATATGCTAGAGTTGCACCAGAGCAAAAGAGAAGAATAGTATCAACATGGCAAAAGAAAGACAATATCGTAGCTATGACAGGAGATGGTGTAAATGATGCACCAGCTATTAAGATGGCAGACATTGGTATTGCTATGGGTAAGAGTGGAACTGATGTATCAAGAGAAGCAGCACACATGATTCTTATGGACGATGATTTTTCAACTATAGTTTCTGCAATTAGAGGAGGAAGAACTATATATGACAATATCAAAAGAACTATAAGATATCTGCTATCTTGTAACCTAGGCGAGATTATAGCAATAGTTGCAACTATGTTGCTTGGTCTTCCTATGCCGCTTCTTCCTATTCACATACTTTGGATAAATTTAATATCAGATGGTATGCCAGCACTTGCTCTTGGATTTGAAGGAGAAGATAGCGATGTAATGAAGAAGCCTCCTAAGTCATCAAAGGAAGGAATCTTTAATACAAAGACTATATTGATAATGTTATTTGAAGGTCTATTTATAGGAGGCCTATCACTGGCGGCATTTATAATAACATATAGAATTGATCCACAAAATCTTGTGCAAGCTCAAACAGTTGCTTTCCTAACTCTTGCTCTTACACAATTAGTTCACGGAGCAAATGTTAGAAGTGAAGGAAGTTTATTTAAAAAAGGTATATTTAGTAATAGAGTGTATCTATTTACATTTGTTATATCAATAATTATAGAAGTGCTTATGGTAACAGTATCTCCTATAGCTCGTATATTTAAATTAGAGAATATAGGAATTAGCCAGTGGATACTTGTAGCTATTTTAAGCGTAGTTCCTTTAGTGATAACAGAGTTAAGAAAATTAATAGTAAAAGGTTAATATTAATCCCCCACGAAGGGGGATTTTTTATTTATATTTTAAATTGATATTTATTATCAAAATGCTTCTTTAAACCTAATTGATAATAAATTTCATTGATATAATTGATAATATTTATTAACATACTTTAGTAGAGGTGTATTATGCCATTGATTTTTGCTAAAGCTGGCGAACTTCTTTTAATCACAAGAGTTAATGCTAGGGAAAAAGACAAAAAACATTTGCAAAACTTAGGTATTTCCGTTGGGTGTAAAGTAAATATTGTAACCAATGGGGCTGGAGATGTAATTTTGAAAGTTAAAGACTCTAGAATTGCAATAAATAAAAGTTTAGCATCTAAAATAATCGTTGAGGAGGTCAATGATGAAATTAAGTGAAGTAGCACTTATGAAGAAGGTAAAAGTATCTTCTATTGGTGGAGATAGAGCACTTAAGAGAAGAATTATGGACATGGGTATCATAAAGGGATCAGAAATCTATGTTCAATCTATTGCTCCGCTTGGTGATCCTTTAAATGTAGTTGTCAGAGGGTACAACCTTTCTATTAGGAAGGCTGACGCTCAGTATATTGAGGTAGTGTAGGAGGAACTATGAGAATAGGATTAGTTGGAAATCCTAATAGTGGTAAAACCACTCTTTTTAATGAACTAACTGGTAGTAATCAACATGTTGGGAACTGGCCTGGAGTTACAATTGAGAAGAAGGAAGGTAAAGTAAGAGCACATAAGGAGCTAACTATTGTGGACTTGCCAGGAGTTTATTCTCTTTCACCATACTCATTAGAAGAGATTATAACTAGGGATTTCATATTAGATGAAAATCCAGATGTGATTTTAAATATAGTTGATGCTTCAAATTTAGAGAGAAATCTATATCTTACAACACAGCTTATTGAAACAGGTATACCTGTAATTGTAGCTTTAAATAAATTAGATATTACAAAGGCAAATAAAATAAATATAAATACAAAAGAAATAGAAGAAAAATTTGGGGTTAAAGTTTGTGAGATAGTAGCTAAGAAATCTAAAGGAGTAAAGGAATTAATTCAGACATTATCTAATTATGATATTAAAAAATATTCTCCTAAGAAAGTTAAATATTCTAGTGATATTGAACAACTTATAGATAAGATTTCCTCTGAAATAGATATAGAAGATACAAGAAAAGTATTTTATGCTATAAAGATATTTGAATCTGATAAAGATTTTATGGATAAGCACAATTTAAATGAAATTCATGAAAAATATCTAGATCAAATAGAAGAAATTAGCAATAAGTATGATGAAGATACAGAATCAATTATTACTAATTCAAGATATGAATTTATAGTTTCTTCTATAAGTTCAGTTAGCTCAAACCAAAAGTTTACTAAGCAGACTTTATCAGATAAATTAGACAAAATACTTACTAATAAATGGATAGCTCTACCTATATTCATAGGAATAATGTGGGTAATATACTATGTCTCTATTAGAACAGTAGGAGACTATACAATAGGCTTTGTTGAAAGTACATTTGAGAGCATTCAGGAAACTGTAGGTGAATTTTTAAGCTCAATCGGAGCAGGAGAAGCTGTAGTTGCACTTGTAACAAATGGAGTCATAGGTGGTGTTGGAGCTATAGCTACATTTGTTCCTCAGCTTATGATATTATTCTTCTTCCTAGCTATACTTGAAAATAGTGGCTATATGGCAAGGGTCGCTTTTATCATGGATAGACTATTTAGAAAGTTTGGCCTTTCTGGTAAGTCATTTATTCCTATGTTAATTGGTACAGGTTGTTCAATACCTGGAGTTATGGCAAGCAGAACAATTGAGAGTGAACAAGATAGAAGAATGACAATAATGCTTACACCTTTTATGCCATGTGGTGCTAAACTGCCGGTATTTGCGATGTTTATTGCTATGTTATTCTCAGAACACACATGGGTTGGACCTTCAATATATATTATTGCAATTATATTTATAATAATATCTGGACTAACTCTAAAGAGATTTGATACATTTAAAGGTGAGCCAGCATCATTTATACTAGAACTTCCACCATACTCACTTCCAAGTGCAAAAGCAGTTCTAAGACTTATGTGGGATAGAGCAAAGAGCTTTATTATTAAAGCTGGTACAATAATTTTCCTATGTAATGTTGTGATTTGGGTTCTTTCTAACTTCTCATGGAATTTGACATATTTAGGAGAAGAAGGAATCAACGATTCAATACTAGCTTCAATTGGTGGAGTTATCAGATATATCTTTATACCTTTAGGATTTGGCAATGATTGGGTTGGCCCTGTTGCAACAGTTACAGGAATGCTTGCTAAAGAAGTAGTTGTTTCAACATTTGCAGTTATTGGTCAAAGTGCTGATATTGTATTTAGTCAGGTTACAGCATTCAGCTTTATGATATTTACAATATTTGCTGCGCCATGTGTTGCAGCTATTGGAGCTATGAAAAGAGAGTTTGGAAGTTGGAAAATTTTAGGATTTACACTTGCTTTCCAGACAGGTCTAGCTTATATATTAGCAGCGCTTACCAATTTAATTGGAAATCTAATATTTGCAGGAACAAATGCTGTAAAACCTATCGTTCTTGATAGTAGTCTACTTGAAGAAGTTTCAGAAAACGATGTAGTTTCAGGTGGAGATATAACTTTATATATATTTATAGGATTCTTAGTATTGGCATTTATGTTTATAATTTTTAGTTCTATTTTTGAAAGAAGAAATAGAGAAGTTTAAAGATGGTAGATATAATTATAATTGCTATAGTAGTAGTGCTAATGCTATTAATTGTTAAAAAAATATACATCAACACTAAAGCTGGTCAGTGTGGAAGCTGTCCGCATTGTAAACCCAACACTGTAGAGTTGAAAATTAAAGGTAAAAAATAACCAAGGAATTTTTCCTTGGTTTTTTTATTTTATTTTTTATTTTTTTGTTGACTTTTATGATTAAGGGGGTATAATAGAGTTAGCACTCGATAGATAAGAGTGCTAAGAGGTAAAAATGCTAACAGATAGACAGATTAAAATATTGGAATTTATAGTAAACAACTTCATAGATACAGGTCTTCCTACAGGAAGTAGGACTATAAGTAAGACAACCCTTTTAGATTTGTCAGCTGCTACTATAAGAAACGAAATGTCTGATTTAGAAGAGTTAGGCTATATAGTTCAGCCTCATATATCTGCTGGTAGAATTCCTTCAGAGTTAGGTATCAGATTTCACATCGACAATTTGATAGAATCACTAAATGACTTTCAAAATGTAAACGATGTATTTTCTCAACTTAGTTCTTCTGATGGACTCTCAAAGAACTTGTTACAGAGAGCTTCACAGATATTAAGTAGAAGGACCAATTTAACAGCAATTGTCACTGGAAGACCATTTAACAATCAGAATCTTAGAAATCTAAAGTTAATTAGATTATCTGATAATAAGACCTTACTTGTGCTAGTTGGACATATGGAAGATTACAAAGTAATAGAACTTGAAGTAGGTGGCTATAGTCAGAGAGATTTAGATAGACTTAGCAAACTACTACTTGATGCATGTGCAAGAATTAGTATTAGTGATCTAAATTATAAAAAGTTTAGAGAGCTTAGGTATATAGCACCTGAATTTTCAACTTTTATAGATTACATAATGGCACCTCTTAAGAAGTCTTTAGAAGATCTTAAAAAACAGGAAATATATATATCTGGCAGAGAGCATTTAATAAATGATGCACATTTAATAGATGAAAATTTGCCAGAGAAATTGCTCAAGTTCTTTAAAGATCATGATGCTATGACAGAATTTCTAAAGACAGATATTGAAGATGTACATGTAAAAATAGGTCATGAAATAGGACATGAACTTTTCGAAGGATTTTCAGTTATTGAATCACTATATGGATCTCCAGGAAACCCAATAGGTACAATAGCACTAATAGGTCCAATAAGAATGGATTATCAGAAGATGATGAACGAGGTTGGAGCTTTAAAAAATACACTAACCCAAATCTATACAGGTATACATTTATAGAAAGGATGGTCTGTGAAAAAGTCAAAAAAGAAACAAAACCCAGTTGAAAATCAACATGAGTTAGAGAAGGAAGTAGAAGTACCAAATGAAGAAATTCAAGTAGAGGAAAAGAGTGAATTAGATGAGCTAAAGGATAGACATCTAAGACTGCAGGCTGAATTTGATAACTTTAGAAAAAGGACGGAAAAAGAAAAAACAGACATATATAAATATGCAAACGAGAAAATAATTGCCGATATTTTACCTTTGGTAGATAACTTTCAAAGGGCAATAGAGGCATCAGGAGATAATAGCAGTGTAAGTGAAGGTATTAAACAGCTTGAAAAAGTATTTCTCAATGTCTTAGAAAAGCATGGAGTAAAGGAAATAGAAGCTACAGGACAGTTTGATCCAAACTTTCACTACGCAGTTATGACTCAAGACTCAGAAGAAGCTCAAGAAGGAGAAATTCTAGAAGTTCTTCAAAAAGGATATTTAATAAATGACAAAGTGCTAAGACCTGCTATGGTCAAGGTTGCAAAATAGGAGGAAAGAAATGGGAAAAATTATAGGAATCGATTTAGGAACAACAAACTCAGTAGTATCAGTTATGGAAGGTGGAAAACCAGTAGTAATACCTAATGCTGAGGGAAATAGAACAACACCATCAGTTGTAGCTTTTACAAAGGATGGACAGAGATTAGTGGGTGACACTGCTAAGAGACAGGCTATGACAAATCCAGAGAGAACTATCAGTTCAATCAAAAGAGAAATGGGAAGTGACTACACTGTTGATATTGATGGAAAGAAATACACACCACAGGAAATTTCAGCTTTAATTTTACAAAAGCTAAAAAGTGATGCTGAAAGTTATCTAGGTGAAAAGGTAACAGAGGCAGTTATAACAGTTCCTGCTTACTTTACAGATGCTCAAAGACAGGCTACAAAGGATGCTGGTAAAATTGCAGGACTTGAAGTTAAAAGGATTATCAATGAGCCAACAGCTGCTTCACTATCTTATGGAATTGATAAGAATACAGATGTTGCAAGAAAGATCTTAGTATTTGACCTTGGTGGTGGAACATTTGATGTTTCAATTCTTGAAATCGAATCAGGAGCTTTTCAAGTATTAGCTACAAGTGGTAATAATAGACTTGGTGGGGACGACTTTGATAAGGCAATTATGGACTGGATAGTACAGAGATTTAAGCAAGAAAATGGCATCGATTTATCTACAGATAAGAGTGCAATGCAGAGAATTAAATCTGAGAGTGAAAAAGCTAAAAAAGAACTATCATCTCTACAAACTACTACAATCAACTTGCCATTTATCACAGCAACTCAAGATGGACCAATTCACATTGAATACGATCTAACTAGAGCAAAATTTGAGCAGTTGACAAAACATTTAGTAGATATGACAGAAGAACCTCTAAGAAAGGCACTTCAAGACTCTAAGTTGAGCACCTCAGAAATAGATGATGTAGTACTTGTTGGAGGATCAACACGTATACCTGCAGTTCAAGAAATGGTTAAGAAATTTACTAATAAAGAGCCACACAAGGGAGAAAATCCAGATGAGGCAGTAGCAATTGGTGCAAGTATTCAAGCGGGCGTTTTAGCCGGAGATGTAAATGATGTAGTTTTACTAGATGTTACACCACTATCTTTAGGTATTGAAACTCTTGGAAATGTCTTTACAAAATTAATTGAAAGAAATACAACCATTCCTACTAAGAAGAGCCAAATTTTTTCTACAGCAAGCGATAATCAACCTGCAGTAGATATACATGTTCTTCAAGGTGAAAGACAAATGGCTTCTGATAATGTTACTTTAGGAAGATTTCAACTTGATGGTATAGCTCCAGCAAGAAGAGGTATTCCACAAATTGAAGTTACTTTTGATATCGATACTAATGGTATAGTTAGTGTTTCTGCAAAGGATAAAGCAACAGGTAAGGAGCAATCTATTAAAATTACTGCTTCTACTAATTTAACAGAGGAAGAAATTAATCAAAAGATAAAAGAAGCAGAGCAATTTGCTGAAGAAGACAAAAAGAAAAAAGAATTGGCAGAAACTAAGAATACAGCAGAATCCCTTGCTTATGAAACTGAGAATATGTTAAATGATGAAAAGAATGCTTCAATTGTTGAGGAAGACAAAAAGAAAGAAATAACCGAAAAGATAGCTCAATTAAGAGAATCTATTTCAAAGGATAACCTTGAAGATATCAATGCTAAGGTAAAAGAACTTACAGATTTAGTTCATCCATATGCTCAGAAATTATATGAAAATGCTCAAAATCAGCAATCACAAGAAAACACAAATAACAATGACGACAAAAAAGATATAGATGATGCAGATTTTGAAATCGTAGATGAGGAGTAGGATTTCCTACTCCTTTATAAGGGGAGATAATGAGTAAAAGAGACTATTATGAAGTCCTTGGTGTTAGCAAAACTGCTACAGATCAGGAAATAAAAACGGCATACAGAAAATTAGCTATGAAATTCCATCCTGATAGGAATCAAGGAAATAGTGAAGCTGAGCAGAAATTTAAGGAAATTAATGAAGCATTTGAAGTATTGGGAGATAGTCAAAAAAGAAGTCTGTATGATCAATTTGGACATGCAGGAGTAGATCCTAATGCACAAGCAGGTGGAGGTTTTGGAAATTTCCAATGGTCTGGAGTTGAAGACTTTGAAGATATCTTATCTAATCTATTTGGAGGAGGCTCTTTCAGAAGTTACTCTAGTTCCTCAAGAAGAAGGAGAAAGAGAGTATATAGAGGGGATGATATTAATATCGAGGTTAAGCTAAGCTTTGAAGAAGCTGTAAAAGGCGTGGAAAAGAAAATAGTATTTAATCGATATGACAAATGTCCAGACTGTAATGGAACAGGTGCTAAGAAAGGCACCTCCACTCACAAATGTCCAGACTGTAATGGTACAGGAGAAGTAGAATATTCTCAGAGAGGAATATTTGGAACTACAATTGTAACAAAGGAATGCCCTAAATGTCATGGAAGAGGCGAAATTCCTGATGATGTATGCCCTAAATGTTCTGGAGAAGGAAGAGTAAGGCGTAAAAAGACTATAAAAGTAAATATCCCTGCAGGAGTAAGTACAGGAGAAGTTTTAACTCTATACTCAAATGGTCATGCAGCCAAATATAATGGTGAAAGCGGAGATCTGAATTTAATTATAAATGTAGAACCTCATCAATATTTAAGACGAGATAATCTAGATTTATTTATGGATATTGACTTAAGTTTAGAGCAGGCCGTACTAGGAGGAGAAGTTAAATTTAATCTCTTAGGTGAGACAATAAAGTTAAAGATTGATCCAGGTATGCAACCTTTCCAAGTTAAAAGGCTTAGCGGAAAAGGGGTCAACACAAAAAGAGGCAAGGGTGATCTACTTATAAAATTTAATGTAGAGATACCAAAGGATTTAAATCAAGATCAGAAGAAAAAATTCAAGGAATTTGCTGATTCTCTTAATAATAATCATAAAAAATCATTCTTTGATTTTCTAAAAAAATAATAAATTACAAAAACCGACGTATGTCGGTTTTTGCTTTACTACAGATAAAATATAAAATATAATTATCTGTGTAAAGGGGGTTTTATGGACTATATTTTATTTAGTGGCAGTGATCAAAGAATTGAATTTTTAGAAGAAATAATGCATCTTTATGATATTCAAGCCCTCGAGTCTATGACATCAAATGTATATTCTTCAACATCATCTAGATGGGCTGAAGAAGAAAATGGAGTTGAGAAAACACAGGCATTTCTTAAAGTTTATGCAAGTGATGATGTTTTAGATCAGATAGAAAAAGAATATAGTGATGGAAAAAGATATAGCGTAGTAGAAGAAGATTGGCTTAAAAAGTGGAAAGAAGGATATAAACCCACTCACATAGGAAGCTATAGATTTATAGCACCTCATCACGATAGAAAAAATATTGATAAAGAAATTATAATAAATCCTAGCATGGCTTTTGGAACAGGTGACCACGATACTACTAAGTCTATGGTACTAGCTATTGAGAGTCTTGGTGGAATAAGAGGAACTTGCTATGATGTTGGATGTGGTTCTGGAATACTTTCTATGGTCTTAATAAAAGAAGGTGCTGATAAAGTAATAGGAATTGAAATAGATGAAGATGCACTTAAAAATGCATATGAGAACTTAGAATTAAATAAGTTGGACAATATTATATTTAAAAGATCATCACTATTAGAAAATGAAGTTGAAAAGGCGGATGTTATTTGTGCAAATATATTACCCCACATACTTGTAGAGATGAAAAATGATGCTTTAAGATTGCTAAAAGATGATGGATACCTTATTCTTGGTGGGATTCTTTTAGAGAAAAAGCAAGAAGTTATAGATAATTTTAGTGCTTTTAAAGTTGTTGATGAGTTTATTCTAGGGCAGTGGATGAGTCTAGTTTTAAAGGTGTAGAATGTATCATTTTTTTGCAGATAGACAAATAGGTAATAGACTTTATATTGATGATAAAGATGAGATACATCATATTTCTAAAGTTTTAAGATTAAAAGTTGGAGAACTTGTTGAGTTATCATTTAATAATTACAATTTCTTAGCCAGATTAGAAAGTTTTAATAGTTCTATTGAATTTTTAGAAATAGAAAAAAAAGAACATAAGTTTAGAAGGATTGCACTTATTCAGGCAATACCTAAATCTGGGAAATTAGAAGAAATCTTAAAGAGATCAACAGAGGTTGGAGCTACAGAAATTTTACTATTTCAAGGTGATAGATCAATTGGGAAATTTAAAAAAGAAAAATTAGAAAGATATAAAAGCATACTTAAGAGTGCTTCAAAGCAGTCAAAGGCAAATCTAGTAACTGAATTAAAATATTTGAATAAGTTAGAGGATGTTACAAATGTCAATTTTGACATTCTTTTTATCTGTGATGAAAACTTAGAAGAATACCAAAGAATAGAAAATTTAAAAGGTAAGAATATAGGAATAATCATAGGACCAGAGGGCGGGTTTTCAAACAGAGAAAGACAAATTTGCTATGAAAATTTAGGGTGTAAGCCATTTTACCTAGGAAGTAGAATACTAAGAACAGAGACTGCAGGCATAAAGGCACTTAGTATTATTGATTATTTAGAGGAAGTTAATGAGAATTAAATTACTTACCTTTGGGTGTAAGTTAAATATAGAAGAAAGCGAAAAGATAAAGGATGATGCAGCTAGTAGAGGCATTGAAATAGTTGAAGATGATCCAGATATTGTGATAATAAATAGCTGTACAGTTACTAAACAGGCAGAAAAAAAAGTACAAAAATCAATTTTAGAGTATCAGAGAAATGGAATATATACTGTTCTTACAGGCTGTTTTAGAAATGAACTAAAGGCAGATTTGGTAGTTCCTAATGATCAAAAGGATTCAATTATTCAAACTATAATGTCTATGCTTTCTATTGATGATGAAACAGCAATTGAGAGATATCGTGATAAAACAAGAGCTTTTCTAAAGATACAGACAGGCTGCAATGCATTTTGCTCATATTGTATAATTCCTCATGTAAGAGGAAAAAGCAGGAGTATGAATCATCGTGATATTTTAGAACAATATAGCCAAATTATAGAAAAGGGTTATAAGGAAGTTGTACTTACAGGAATACATATAAATAGTTACGGATTAGATACAGGAACTTCTCTTACAGAGCTTATAAAAGATATGAAAAAAATAGATGACAACATAAGACTTAGACTTGGATCTTTAGAACCAAAGATGGTAAGTGATGATCTTTTGATTGCATTAAGTGAATTTAAAGAGTTTTGTCCGCATTTTCATCTATCACTTCAAAGCGGAAGTGATGAAGTATTAAAATCAATGAGGAGAAGATATCTTACAGCAGATTACTTAGATAGAGTAAATAAGATAAGAGAAATATTTTATAAACCTGCAATAACAACAGATATAATAGTTGGTTTTCCAAGCGAGACTGAAGATGACTTTAAAAGGACTTTGGAATTTGTAGAAAAAGTAAAATTTTCGCAGATCCATGGATTTAGTTTTTCTAAAAGAGAGATGACACCAGCATACTCTATGTTAGATTTATCTAAGAAGGTAAAAAGCAGAAGGCTGCATGAATTGATAGATTTATCTAGCAGACATTCAAGAGAATATATAAATAGTTTTTTAAATGAGGAAGTTGATGTCTTATTTGAAAGAGAAACAGGTATTACCAAGAGATATTTAAGAGTTAAAAAGGATGATTTTAAAAGAAATCAAACTATAAAAAGAAAAGTAGTAGATATAGTTGATAATGAACTAGTAATAGCGAGGTAAAAATGGATTGTTTATTTTGTAAGATAGCAAAAGGGGAAATACCTGCAGATGTTGTATATGAGGATGAATATGTAGTGGCTTTTAAAGATATTGATCCACAAGCTCCTATACACGTGCTTGTAATTCCTAAGAGACATATGCCAAATATTTTGTGTGCAAATTCAAGTGACTTAGAGAGTATAAATAAAGGTATTAATGAAGTAGTAAAAAAATTAAATATAGAAAATGGATTTAGGGTTGTTGTTAATACAGGCAGGGATGCCAATCAGACAGTTGAACACCTACATTATCATATTTTAGCAGGCAGAAATCTATCCTGGCCTCCAGGCTAGAAGTCTGCTTTTTTTATATTTGGGTATATTTATAATGAGGGTTTATGAAGAAAATTACAGCTTTTATGCAAAGACATAAGTACATATTTTTAACTATTTTTATAGCTCTTATATTGATAAGTATAGTTATGCTATTTTTTGTAAAAGTCAATTACGACTTAAGCTCATATGTTCCTGATAATGTAGCATCAACTAGAGATCTAAAGATTCTAAGGGATGAATTTAAAGACGATATACCAAATGTGAGAATTTATGTAGAAAATGTAAATATAAATCAGGCCTTGGAGATAAAAGATAAGATAAAAGAAGTAGAAGATGTACAGAGCGTATTGTGGCTTGATGATGTTGTAGACATCAAAAAACCTCTTGATATTTATGAAACAAAAGTTGTAGAAGGATTTTATAAAGACAATTCAGCACTATATCAGGTAGCGGTAAGTATCAATGACACTTCCAAAACCATGAGAGAGTTGCAGGAAATTGCAGGAGAAAATGGAGCTGTTAGTGGTCAGCTGATAGACCTAGCAAGTGCTAAGGAATCTACAAGTTCAGAGATGCAGACAATAATGTTTATAATGATTCCTCTTGGAATAATTTTATTAATGCTTAGCACTAAGAGTTATCTAGAGCCTATAATTCTTCTAATTACTATTGGTTCGGCAGTAATTATAAATATGGGGACAAATATATTTCTTAAAGAAGTATCTTTTATAACTCAGGCTGTCACAGGTGTTTTGCAATTAGCTGTATCTATGGACTATGCAATATTCTTACTGCATGCAAGAGAAGATTATTTAAAACAGGGATTTTCAAGAGAAGATAGCATAATATATGCTGTGAAAAAGAGTTCTAACTCTATAGTGGCATCTGCATCAACTACAGTCTTAGGTTTTTTAAGCTTGGTACTTATGCAGTTCAAAATAGGCCCGGATTTGGGAATAGTGTTAGCTAAGGGAGTTCTATTTAGTTTTATAAGTGTAATTTTCTTTATGCCAATACTTTTATCTATATTTGATAAATGGCTAAAAAAGACAGAACATAAAATAATACTTCCTAAATTTCACAAATTAAGTAAGCACCTCTCAAAGATATCTATATTTTTCTTAATAATAATTGCACTAATAATACCTGCTTATATTTATCACAATAAGATTAACTTTACATATGGATCTCAAGAATACAAAATAGGATCTAAGGAATATAGAGATCTTAGAAAGATTGAAGAGAAATTTTCAAAAAATTTAAATATGGCAATTCTAGTTCCTAGAAAAGAGATATATAAAGAAGAAGCTCTAATAGATGACCTCTATAAGTTTGAAGAAGTTAAGAGTGTAGTAGGTTATACAAATAAAGTATCAAAGTACATTCCTCAAGATATACTTGATAAGGAACAAATATCTTCTTTAATTGGCGAGAATTATTCAAGGATTATAGTTAGTGCTGAGACTTCTAAAGAGGGAAAGGAAGCTTTTAAATTAGTTGAAGATTTAAGAAATACTATTTCTAAATACTATAGCGATTATCACTTTGTTGGTGAGAATGTAGTTACATATGACATGATGAAGACCATAGTAAAAGATAACTTTGTTGTAAATGTACTAGCTGTAGTATCAGTAGCTCTAGTTATTCTATTTAGCTTTAGATCTGTTAGTATTCCTATAATACTTGTTATGTGTATAGAAGCTTCAATATGGATAAATCTGACAATCCCTTACTTACAATCTAAGTCAATGAACTATATAGGATACTTAGTTATAAGCACTGTTCAACTTGGAGCAACAGTTGATTATGCAATACTATATAC
>JAEZUZ010000017.1 GCA_023443345.1 Bacillota bacterium | reverse complement strand
ATGTCCCATTATAAATCATACAGAGGTCTAGATTTAATGAGAATAGTTGCTGCAATTTTTGTTGTAGCAATTCACACTTTGCCATTTGCTCAAATAAATCCAAGAGCTGAAGTAATCTTTACTAGGACTATTGCAAGAGTTGGAGTTCCATTCTTTTTTATGATTATAGGCTTTTTTGTTCTTAGGAATCAAAAGAGAGATTTCTCAAAAATATCTAGATATCTTTTTAAGATACTATTTTTATATTTAGTTGCAACTTTTATATACATACCTATAATTATATATTCAAAGGGCTATCCAACTACAGATGTAGTAAGAGAGAGTTTGAAGATGTTCTTTTTTGATGGAACATTCTATCACCTTTGGTATTTTCCTGCAGCTATAATAGGGCTAATAATTGTCACACCTCTTGTAAATATAATTAGAGGCTTTGCTCTACTAATAGTTACAATTCTATATATATTTGGGCTCCTTGGAGATAGCTATTATTTCATATCTCATTCAAGTCCATTTTTAAGTAATATATATAATTGCTTGTTTAGAATATTTGACTATACAAGAAATGGAATATTCTTTGCACCTATGTATATATATTTAGGTAGTCTAATTTCTCTAAATAGGAGGGGAAACAGAACTGTTGGATATGCGTTTGTACTATTTGCCCTTAGTTCAATACTCATGATTTTAGAAAGTCTATATATTCACTCGCACTTTGAACTCAGACATGATAGTATGTACATATTTTTGCCATTTGTAGTATTTTCGCTTTTTGAGATACTAAAGCAGTTCAGTGGAAAAAGATCTTATTTATCTAAAGATGTCTCGATGCTTACATATATAATTCATCCATTTTTTATAGTATTAGTAAGATTTTTTGTAAAATTCTTTCCACAGTATTCTTATATAGTAGAGAGAAATTATATGTTATTTATAGTTGTTGCTATAACATCACTCATATTCTCATATATATATGCACTCATAAAAAATTCAAGGAGAAGATATGCTTAAAAGCAGAGCTTGGATAGAGATAGATAGAAATGCACTAATACATAATATATGTGAAATATCTAATTCTCTTCAGGCAGATACAAAGATAATGGCTGTGGTTAATGCTAGAGCATATGGCCACAATGACATAGAGCTATCTAAAATTCTAAAAGAAGCAAAGGTAGAGGCCTTTGCAGTTGCAACTTTAGAAGAGGGTATAACTCTTAGAAAAAATGGAATTGAAGGGCTAATACTCATACTTGGCCATACATGTGTTCAAGATATTTCGCTTATAAAAAAATATAACCTTACACAGACAATTATAGATTTTAATCACGCAAAATCCCTATCAACTTCAGATGTAGAAATAGATGTACATTTAAAAATAGATACAGGGATGCACAGGCTTGGAATAGATTCAGAAAACATAGATGAGATTATCAAAATTATGGAATTTGAAAATCTAAATGTAAAGGGAATATTTACACATCTATCTTCTGCTGATAGCTTAGATAAAAAAGATGTTGAATTTACAAATCTACAAATTGAAAAATTCAACAATTTACTTGAAGAATTATCTCAAAAAAATATAAAATTTGAGACAGTCCATGTTCAGAGCAGTTATGGTCTTATTAATCATCCAACTCTAGAGTATAGCTATGTAAGAATGGGAATAGCTCTATATGGAGTTCTGAGCAATTACAACGAGCATATTCTATTATCTTTAAATCTAAAACCTGTCCTATCTCTTAAGTCAAGAGTTGTACTAATTAGAGAAGTTAAAAAGGGAGAAGGAGTTGGATATTCTAGAGCTTTTGTTCCAGAGAGAAATACCAAGATTGCAATTATTTCTATAGGATATGCAGATGGCCTTCCAAGGAATTTATCAAATGAAAGTGGTTTTGTCTATATAAATAATGTTAGATGTCCAATTGTTGGAAAGGTATGCATGGATCACACAATTGTAGACGTCACAGGAGTTGATGTCAATTATATGGATGAAGTTGAAGTAATAGGAGATAAGCCATGTATAAGGGCAAATGAGGTGGCTTACTTTTCACAGACAATTACTAACGAGCTACTATCAAGACTTGGTACAAGGCTAGAGGTTGTAGTTAAATAGGAGGAAATATGCTCAGCAAATTTAAATTAGTTATAAATTCAGCTAGAGAAGAAAGCAAGAAAACGTCAAGGCCTTTTTTCGAAGTTCTATTTGACATAATAAAATCTAAGAAGAAATATCTAGCATCTCCGCTTGACTATCAACTATTTGGGTTTGGTTTTATAAAGGATGAAAAATATAGAAGATCTTTTTTATTAGCTCCAGCTTGGAGAAAGATATCACAGCAAGTAATTAAAGATGATTCTCAAAATTTCAACAACAAGATAAATACTTATAAGATGTTTAGAGAATATTTCAGAAGAGAAGTTCTAATTATAGAAGAAGTTAGTAAAAATAAAATAATAGAATTTTATAAAAAACATGGTACGATATTTGCAAAGAGCAAGGATGGATATGGAGGGCTAGAAGTAGAGAGATTTGTATATAATCCAGATACTTTAGAAAAAGATATCAGTGAAATATGCAGTGGCAAGTATCACCTTTTAGAAGAAAAGATAATTCAGCATAAGGACATGGCAAACTTATCGCCTAACGCAGTATCAACTCTTAGAGTGACAATGCTAAAAAATGAAGATGAAGTTCACTTCCTGCCTACAATAATTAGGATAAGCTGTGGAGAAAGTTATACAGACAATATCTCTGGCGGGGGAACTTGCATAAGGGTTGAAAAGGATGGAGTAATAAGAAAGCCAGCTTTTACAGAACCTAATGCATACAAGTATAGCGGAAAGGTAAGTGAGCCTTTTTATGTACACCCACAGACGGGAGTTAACTTTATAAATTATGAAATACCACATTATAGAGAGGCGCTTGAGTATGCAAAGGAACTCATGCTAAAGCAGACAGCATATAGGTATCTAGGTTTTGATATTGCAATTACTCAAGATTCTGTAGACTTGGTTGAAATAAATCCAAGCGCAGGATATGACCTATACCAGTACTACTATCACATGAGTCCTGATAATATGGTAGGTGCAAGACCGGAGATTGAAAAATTCTTTGGTTATAAAGAAACATTTATAAGTAAGTAAAAAATAAGCCCATAAAAGGGCTTATTTTATTGTGACACAATCAACATAAGGGAAATATGAATTACTGTTGTTTTGTGTCTTTAGTTTCTTTTTTATTTTCGTCCTGAACCTTTTCAACATCTTTAGGTTGTTGAACATCTACTTTATCAATCTTTTTATTTGGATCATTGTTTTTAGCAGGAGTTAATTCATCTAATTTTTTTACACTCTTAAAAGGAAACTCCTTGAAAATGCTAATTAGAGATTTTAGATTATCTCCAACTACAGCTCCACTTAGAACATATTTAGATTCCTTTAGAATAATCATTGAGAATGTACTGTCCTTTAGAACATATAATTTTCTGTTTTTCTCATCCACCAATTTGTTAAACTGGATATCCTTTGAAAGTGTGCTAAGAGCATTTTCAAACTGTTTTTCATCATAAGTTGTATAATTTAAAACTATATCTCCTATATTATTAGTAGCATAAATTCCAAGTTTATCATCTAGTTCAACTTTAAAAGAATTCTCTTCAAGAATCTTCTTTGCTTCTTCATAAGAAGGAGCTTTTGATGAACAAGCTGTAAAAACAAAAATGGAAGCTATTATTAATATCAGAAATTTTTTCATTATTTATCTCCTTCTTCCTTTTTTTCTGGTATTCCTAAGTCAAGTTTACCGAGGATTTTTATGATTTTATCTAGACTTTCTGTAGTCTTTACAACGACAAGATTGTTATTATTTAATCTATAGTATTCATTTATAAGTGAATCTTTGCAATAGTAACATTGCTGTGATTTACTCACTGATAAGTCTTGAACTTCTTTAGACTTTTTAAGATCTCTTACCATCTGTTTTATATAATTTTTGGCATTTTTATCATATATGTATACTATCTGTGTTGTGTAATCATTATAGGCTGTAACTTCTTTGGAAGTTCTATCTGTAAAAAAACCATTCTTCTGCAAGAAATTAGATACAGTATCAACATTTGCATTTATATCTGTAGTGTTTTTAGAGCAAGACACAAGAAGTATACAAGCAAGGAATATTATAGCAAAAAATCTCTTCATTAGAAATCCTTATGTGCATCAGGTGATATAGATGGAGCACTAGGATCATATCCATCTCCAATACTTATATAGAATACAACCCTATAATCTAGAGGAATAATAGTATTATAGTCACTTTGAGCTACAATTGTACCTCTAGGTTGATCTGAGTGAATGTATTCTATTTCGTAATCTACATCTGCGCCCTTTGATTGATAAGTGTCAAAAAAGTGTTTCTGTAATTCACCCTCATTCATAGCACCTCTTAAATCGCCAAGATATGGTCTACCAAGAGAGTATGTAAGAACAATGTTTTTGTTATCTTTTTCTGTGAGTCTTGTTCCAGGTTCAATAGACTGAGATATAAGGAAACCGTAGTCTATTTTATTTGAGTATTGAGTTTTAATCAAGTAATCGAGACCTTGGAAAGTTGAAGCAGTCTCAGCAGTATATATACTGAAATCTGGAACTACTATGGCAAGGCCCTCACTTATAGTAATTGTAAAATCATCTTTCTTAGATATAAATTCTCCCGCAGAGATAGATTGTTTAATTACATTTCCTGCGGCAACTGTTCTGCTATCTGAATACTCGATCTTTGGTTCTATTCCATTAGATTTTGCCCAAGAGATAGCTTCCTGTTGAGTTTTATTCTTCAGATCAATTACTTCTATATCCTTTTCATATACCTCTACACCATCAGAATATACTAAAGTACCGCTTGCAGATCTCTTATAACTCTCAGGCCTTGTTTTCTTATTTCTAAATTCTAGTTTTAAAAACTCTCCTTCAGGTACACTTTCGCTGTAGTCAGTGGTTATTTTGATGTTGTCAACTTGATTTTCTTCTAGCCACTTAGCGGCTTCATCTTTATTGAGAGTTGAGAAA
>JAEZUZ010000095.1 GCA_023443345.1 Bacillota bacterium | reverse complement strand
TGTAGCAATTGTTCTTTGAAGAGAATTTGAATATATTCTCACCTGTTTTTCATCATAAATTTTATTTTCAAGAAGTAATTGCTTCTGATCAAGATATTTTCTAAAATACTGGCCCATAATTGTTTCTAAATTACCACCATAAATTGATAACTCCCCTGTTCTGCTTGTCCAATTTTTCCATTTATGAGGTGTCATTCTATATAGATCAGAATTTTTTTCAGATAATGGTGCTCTAACATTATGTCTACTTAAAACTATAACTTTATTAAGAACATATTCTTTATCATTTACTAATGATACTGTTTTTTTCATAAGAAATTTCCTTTTTTGAGATTCTTCTTGTTTTTACTTTTAAATTATAATTCTATTGTAATCTATCAATTACTTTTGTTTTTGCCTATCTTATATTTTAAAAGCATACTTATATTTTACAATATTTTTTACTAATTTTATATTTAAATAAAAAACAGGCTAAGCCTGTTTTTATAGTTTCTTTTTTACTTAAAAAAGGATGCCATATAATAGCATCCTTTAAATTCATCTTGGCAATTTTTCATTTGCTTCTAGTGCTTTATTAAATCTTTCAATTACATCTTCATATTTATACATTCCATCTTTATTTTTCTGCATTCCCTTAAAAGATACATCAAATACTTCTGGAGGATTTTCTAAATTTATCTCTGTTAAATTTCTAAATTGATCAATAGAGTAATATACTAACTTAAAAGAAACAAACAATTTGTTATTGCTATCTCTCCACTGTTCCATAACTAGTTTTGCTCCGATAGGAGTTTTAAGTTCAACTGCATTTGGCAACTGATAATCTTCTACTTCTAGTGCCGCTAGAAAACTTGCTAAGTTAGAGTCATGCCCACACAAGAAAGTAAATTTCCTTTGATTATTTTCAAACTCAGACTTGACTTCTTTTATAAGTGGATTAGCAACATTTACAGCAACAGATGGTGCGGCAAACAATACTTCACCATAAACATCTTTTATCTCTCCTATTTTCTTCCAATCCTCTAGAGAGAGATTCTTACCAAAAGGTGCATCTAGAGCTTCATCTTCATAATACTGTAAAATTAAAGCATCTGCAGCAGTTGTTGCCTTTTTTAAAGATCCCTTTAACGAAGGTTCTTTATCTAGAACTAAAGATATTTCTAAATCATCAGTTGGAAATTTATCATATTTATCTTGTTTAGCTATTTCTGAATCTTTTAAATCTAACGCTTCTTCTAAAATCTTATAATTAGGAGCAAGTTTTTCTTCAATTCCTTGTAAACCAGAATCTCCTCCCATTTTCTCTAATTCACTCATAACTTGTGATTTAAAAGCTTCTGAATCTATAGTGAGTTTAGGATTAAATACTGGATCCATTTTGCCCACTTCTTCATGATATTCAACATCTGTTTCAGATACAGGTAATAACCCCGCCGCAAAAAACCTCGCTGTAGCAATTGTCCTTTGAAGAGAATTTGAATATATTCTCACCTGATTTTCATCATAAATTTCATTTTCAAGTAGCAATTGCTTCTGTGCAAGGTATTTTCTAAAATACTGACCCATAATCGTTTCTAAGTTTCCACCATGAACAGATAATTCACTTGGTTCGCTAGTCCAATCTATCCATTTATGAGGTGTCATTCTATATAAATCAGAACCTTTTGTAGATAGTGGTGCTCTAACATTATGTCTACTTAAGACTACAACTTTATCAAGAGTATAGTCTTTGTCATTTACAGAAGATACCGTTTTTTCGTATGAAATTTCCTGTTTTTGAGAATCTTCTTGTTTTTGGACTTCTAAGTTATTATTCTCTTGTGTTTTATCAGCAGGTGGTACATCTGTTTTGGTACAACCCGAAAAAACAATAGAGATCATAAGAATTAAAATTAAAAATCCTTTTAAAAGAACACTATTATTTTTCATACTAACCTCCTAATTTAAAAGTATACTTATATTTTACAATATTTTTACTAAATTTAATATTAATATAAAAATAAAAAACAGGCTAAGCCTGTTTTTATAATTTCTTTTTTACTAATGTAAATTTAGATTTTTTTAATTCTTCAACAAGAACATTCTGTATTCTATTTAAATGATAGTGGACCATACATTTATTACCACACCCCTGATCATTTTTAAAGCAATAAGAGTTATCTTCTAGACATCTATTTATGGCAATATCTCCAATAATGGCAACAACAACATCGTAAAGTGAATTTGGTTCTTCTATATTTGAAAGATGATAACCCCCTGTAACCCCCCTTTTACTTTTTACCAATCCTGAATCTACTAATTTATTCAAAATTTTTAATGTAAATCTGAGAGGTATTTCAAGTTCAGTGCTCAATTCCTTAGATTTTATAAGATGTTCAGGTTTTGAAGAAAAATACTCAATTATTCTAAATGCATAATCAACTTCATAACTAAATCTCATTATATCTCCTATACATATAGAACATTATAAACTATCACAAATAATATAACAAGATTAGATTCTATTTGTATAAACTAAACCTGCTAATATGAAAGTTGCAAGTACTACAGCTGCAAATGCAAATGTAAGTAAATATTGCTTTTTATGAAAACTTGAATCCCCTTCTGCCATATGTACACGTCTAAGAATTGTAACTAAAGGTTTATATAACATTAAAGTTATTGCTGTATTTATTCCAGCTTTAAGTATGTTAAAAGGAAGAAATACTGTTGTTAACATACCCGCCACTTGTTCTCTTGAGACCTGCAAGTACAAAGGAGTTATAAAATAATTCCAAGCTAGCATAAGAATTATCATAACTACTGAACCTACAACTAGTCCAATAACAGCACTATAGAAGTTTCTCTTTTTGACATATATTAGAGAGGAAATAACACTGAATGAAGCACTTGCTAGTACATTGAAAATAAAACCAATATAGCCTGTACTAGATATTGTTATCATCTCTATAAAAGGAACTACAATACTTAATAAAAGTGCTGAAGCTGGTCCATATATAAACCCCGAAATAGTTATAATTATATCCTTTGGTTCATACTTTAGAAATAAAACGACTGGTATTCTAAAAAGTAATAGAGTAATGAAACTCATAGCAGCTAACATAGATAGAGCTACTAACTTCTTAGTTTTGTTTACTTGTGTTGACATAACACCTCCTAAAATTAAAAATACTACCTGATCCAGCCCTCAGGTAGTATAATAGTACACAAAAAAAATGTTGCTTCTTTCATCCAGACTTTACTGTCGGTTTTGGAATCTCACCAAATCAGCTTTCGCTCGCGGACTTTACCGCCGGTCGGGAATTTCGCCCTGCCCTGAAGACTGTCTTAAATTGTATAATTTAATTATAAGTATCAATTTAATTTTTGTCAATTAAAAATAACTAGGTAAGCCTAGTTATTTAAAAAATTCAGCAATCATACACCTAATTGATCCCCCTCCAACTTTCTCAATTGTTGAAACATCGAAAGTTTCAATTGGGAGATATTTTTGTATTATTTCTATTTGATCATCTCTTAAAGACTCATACCCAGATTTACTCATTACAAAGAAACTTCTATCACCCTCTAATTCAATAGAGTTACCGGCAAAGTTTTTCAACTGTTCATAACTTATTTCTACAATCTCCTTACCCGAATCTTTAAGCTCACTAATGACAATATTTCTATATTTTTCTTCTATACTCTCTAAACACACTATTGCAAAATGTTCAGATATGCTCATAAGTACATTTGTATGATATATAGGCTTGCCATCATCTGTTGCAACAAAACTTATAGGTTTATATCCCCTTATTTCACACATCTTATTAAAAATATCTTCATTACTCCTATTTGATAGGGCACAATATGCTTTTTTATTATAGTGATCAAATACAACTGAACCTGTACCTTCAAGTATTCCGCTTGAGATGGTAGAAATATCAAGTAGTTGCCTACTACCTGCTATAGCCATAAGATCTTTGAGAAATTTGTCCTTTTCTAATTCTCTATTTTTGGCATACATTGGATAGATTGTAACTCTATCTTTTTCTACCGTAAACCAATTATTTGGAAATATACTATCAGGAGTTGATGGTTCCCTATTATCTTCGATAATACTGACCTTAACGCCAAGATTTTTAAGTTTCTCAACTACTCTATCAAATTCTACAAGTGCACTTTTTTTTACATTGACCCCTTCTATATCATTCTGATAAACATTGTCCTTTGCTGTAATAGGATTAAATTCAAATTTGTGAGGCCTTACCATAACAACGTGATTAGTTCTCATCATAATCCTTTATCATTTGATATAGACTTTTTACTAAAGTACCGTTACCTTCAGCTGGCAAATAACCATCTGCAGATCTTAAGTCACTAGTTCCTGCAATATCTAAGTGAAGCCACTTGTTTTCTCCAACAAATTCTTCAATAAATAAAGCTGCTGTAATTGTTCCTGCTCCAAATGATGCATTAGAATTAACTAAGTCTGCTAAAGAGTGATGTAGTGCTTTTCTATATCTATCGTGTGTTGGAAGCATCCATACATGTTCATCATGCTTAAATGTTGCTTTCTCAAGCTTATAATATAACTCTCTATTATTTGTTATAGCACCTGTATATACGTGGCCTAGTGCACTTACACATGCTCCTGTAAGTGTAGCTAAATCTATTATGCACTCAGGATTGAAATTTTTTTGAGCATAACCAATGGCATCTGCTAAAGTCAATCTTCCTTCAGCATCTGTATTGTTTACATATACTGTCTTACCTAAATATGTATCAATTACATCTCCAAGTCTATATGCCTTATCTGAAAGCATATTTTCACATGTTGCAACAATACACATAACATTTCTCTTTATCTTTCTCTTTGATATTGCATATAATGTTGCAGCAGCAGTAGCAGCCCCACCCATATCTACACTTTCGTATACCATAGATCTTGGAGGTTTAAGACTAAAACCTCCCGAATCATATGTAAGACCTTTACCAACTAATATAATTGGCTTTTCGTCTTTATTTGGCAAATATTTAGCAACTATAAATCTCGGTTGATTATGTGATCCTTGAGCAACGGCTAAAAATGCCTTAAGATTTAATTCTTCAATTTGTTCTTTATTATATACCTCTACTTCCACCCCTACGCTTGTCAATTTCTCTCTTACATTTTTAGCTAATTCAATTGGGGTAAGCCTAGAAGATGGAGTATTTATCAAATCTCTAGCCCAAAAAACAGATTCCATAAGATCTATTCTCTCTTGGATTAAATCTGTCATATTTAGATGGACCCCTATTTCTTGTGGTTCTATAGAGTCTGTCTTGTATGTGAATTTGTATTCTGCATGAATAATCCCTTCAACTAAATAACACAGCTCTTCTTGGCCCATATCAAGAGTAGTTAAATTTATATTTTTAATTCCATATTTATCTATATGTTTTCTAAGATCAAAACCCAGTTGAATATATTCAATTGGATTTTTCTGTTTTTTTAAATAAATTAACAACTCTTTGTCTTGTTCAATAACTAAAACTTTTTGAGTTTTATCCTTATTAAAGTTTTTTAAAAGTGAACTATCACTTTTAGACTCATCACTAAAGATGACCCTGCTTATTTCTTTTTCTTTCCCTATGATTTTCATTTTTCTTCTTACCTCTTAGACACATCATATGGCTCACCTGCAGCCTTAGGTCCTCTAGACTTTCTACCTACAAGTGTTATAGCTATTATTGTCATTAAATATGGAAGTGCATAGAAAAACTCCTCTGGAACTCCTACTAAGAACGGAAAGTCCTTTGAATATATGGCAAATATCTGTGAAAATCCAAAGAATAAACCGGCAAAAAGAACTCCAAAAGGATTCCATTTTCCAAATACAACTGAAGCAAGGGCAATAAATCCCATACCATGAATAGATGTAACAGAAAATTGAGTATCCTGAGTAAGTACCATTACTCCTCCAGCTAATCCGCCGAGAAATCCTGATATTAATACGCCATAATATCTGTACTTTCTAACACTTACACCAACTGAATCTACTGCATGAGGATGCTCTCCACAAGCTCTCAATCTAAGACCAAATTTTGTCTTATATAGTATAAAATATGTCAAGAAAACAAGAACTATTGCTATATATATAGTGTAATAAATGTTTTGGAAAAACATAGGTCCAATTACAGGTATATCTCTTAAAAATGATACTGAAGATTTTACAAATCCCTGTTTAAAGGCAACTGTTCTCTGCTGTTTAAATATTATTTGGCATAAATATACACTAATACCTAGAGAAACCATGTTTATTGCTATACCGCTTATTACTTGGTCTCCTCTTAAATCTATAGAAACATATGCATGCAGAAGCCCTAATAACATTCCACCTAGTCCGGCTACTAAAATTGCAACCCATGGTGAAAGTGTTCCCATAAAGCTTTCTGTCAGAGGTACAAAAGTTGCAGCAATAAATGCTCCAAATGTCATCATTCCCTCTAAACCAACATTAACTATTCCACTTCTTTCGCTATAAATACCACCTAAAGCTGTAATTATTATAGGTGTTGCATAAATTAGAGAAAGTGTCGCCATTGCATAAATTATCATCTACTTCCTCCTTTCCATTCTCTCTATGAGCATGGTAATTCCATACCTCATAGCAACAAAGATAAGGATTAGACTTGATGCAATGATTGCAATCTCTTGAGGTATTCTATTTACTTGCATCAAAGCTTGAGCAGAATTTAAAGCTCCAAATAAAAGCCCTGATAAGAACACTCCAAATCCAGTATTACTACCTAGCAGTGCCACAGATAGTCCATCAAATCCAAAATTTTCAAAGGCATTAAGTATTCTACCAAAACCAAATGTTCCAAGAACTAGCATACTTCCAGCTAAACCAGAAAATGCACCAGAAATTGTCATTGCATATACTGTTCTACTTTTGACTGGTATCCCTGCGTATTCTGCAGCATATTTATTAAATCCTACAGATCTAAGTTCATAACCAAAAGTTGTCTTATTAATTATGTAATGGAATAAAAATATACATAAAATAACAATTATAAATCCCCAATGGAACCTACTTCTATTAGTTAAATCACTTAAAAATTGACTCTTAAGTAGTACAGTACTTGCTAATTCAGCAGTTTCAGTATTAACTGTTCCTGGTAAATTCTTTAATATGTAGTTTGTAGTATATAGCCCTGCATAGTTAAGCATAATTGTAACTACAACCTCGTGTATTCCAAATCTAGCTTTTAATACTCCTGGAATAAATCCCCATAAAGCACCACAAACCATTGAAGTAATTAATGCCAATGGAAGATGAATAATCATAGGAAGATTGAAACAAACTCCTATTATCGTTGCACCACATGCTCCAACTAGTAATTGACCTTCAGCTCCTATATTAAATAGGCCCGTTCTAAATGCGAAGGCTACTGACAAACCAGTTAATGTAATAATTATTGATGTCTGTAAAAACTCACCTATATACCTTGGATTAAAAAATCCAGGTTGCCCTATTCTGTGTAAGTTTACACCTGTAATTGTTTGAAATAATGCTCTAAAAAAACCAAGTGGATTTATACCTGTTGCAAGCATAAGAATTATAACGATTAAGAATGACATAAGAACAGATATAATTGGAAGAAGTACATTATTCTTTTTATTCTTTATAAAAAAATCTTTAATTTTATTCATCTAGCACTCCTTTGATCCACTCATCATAAGCCCAAGTTCATTTTCAGTTGTATTTTTTGGTAAAACTTCACCCATTATTCTACCATCAAAAATTACAGCTATTTTATCGCTTACTGCTAAAATTTCATCTAACTCAAAGCTGACTAGTAATACAGCCTTATTCTGATTTCTCAAGTCTACAAGTCTTGAATGTATGTACTCTATAGCCCCTACATCTAAACCTCTGGTAGGTTGAGCAGCAACCATTATATCAGGATTCATATCTATCTCTCTTGCTATGATAGCTTTTTGCTGATTACCACCACTCATTGTCCTAACTATAGATTTAGAGCCATTAGCTGATCTTACGTCAAATTCTTCGATAAGTCTATCGCTGTATTCCTTAATTTTATTAAATTTAATATTTCCTCTTTTTTGGAATAAACTTGACTTATACTTGTGAAGAATTAAGTTTTCAGATAGGAAAAAATCAAGTACAAGACCTCTCTTTTGTCTATCTTCAGGAATATGGCTTAGACCATGTGTAATTCTCTTTTTTACACAGAAGTCATTAATCTCTTTGCCATTTAGATAAATCTTTCCTTTTTCTATTTTTCTAAGACCTGTAAGAGCCTCAATAAGTTCTTGTTGACCGTTTCCATCAATACCTGCTAAGCCTAGAATCTCTCCTTCTCTAATACTTAAATTTAAACCTTTAACGGTATCAATTCCTCTATTGTCCTTAACCCAAAGATCTTCAATTCTAAGTATTTCTTTGCCTGGTTCTCTATCTTCTTTATGAACTTTAAAGTTTACATTTCTTCCAACCATCATTCTGGCTAATTCTTCTTCATTTGTATCTTTAATGTCTACCGTACCAATGTATTTACCACGTCTTAGCACAGAGCATCTATCAGCAATAGCCATGATTTCTTTTAATTTATGAGTAATAATAAATACACTCTTTCCTTCTCTTATGAAGTTTTTGATGATTAAAAAAAGTTCTTCAATTTCCTGTGGAGTAAGCACAGCTGTAGGTTCATCTAATACTATTATATTTGCACTTCTATACAAAACTTTAAGTATCTCTACTCTCTGTTGCATTCCTACAGAAATATCTTCAATTTTTGCATAGGGATCTATATTTAAACCATATAATTCAGAAAGCTCTTTAACTTTCTGAGCAGCTTTTTTTTCATCAACTACTAACCCTTTTGTAGGTTCTTGACCAAGTATAATATTTTGAGTCACTGTAAAATTATCTATTAATTTAAAGTGTTGATGTACCATCCCAATGCCCATCGAAAAAGCTATAGAAGGAGAAAATTTGGTAACCTTTTTACCACCAATATATACTTCTCCCTCATCTGGTTCATAAAGACCGAATAAAACGGACATTAAAGTAGATTTCCCAGCACCATTTTCTCCAAGAATTGCATGTATCTCACCTTTTTTAAGATCTAGATTTACACCATCATTAGCTAAAATACCAGGGAATCTCTTAGTTATTGACTTCATTTGTACAACATATTCTTGCATGAGACCTCCAACAATATTATATCATTAATGCATAATAATTTTAATCTAATTTTTACGAATATTAAAAAAAGATTCGACAAATGTCGAATCTTTATATTCATAATTAGTTCTTTTTAATTCTTTCTGGAACTGGATCAACTTTGATTTCACCAGACTTAACTTTTTCTTTGAATTTTTGGATTTCATCAACCCATTCTTTTTCAAGGTTAGGGTTATTAGCTGGGATATCAACTCCATCATTTGATAGATCAAATACTAGTAATTCACCTTTGAAAGTTCCATCCATAACCATCTTACATACATCGTGACTTGCAACGCCAACGCCCTTAAGCATTGATGTAAGGATTACAGACTTATCTCCTTCATAGATACCTTCATCATATTGATCTGTATCAACACCGATTGCCCAAACATCTTGTCCGTTAAGCTTTCTATCTTTAGCTTCCTTGATAACACCATTACCTGTACCACCAGCTGCATGATAGATTACATAACATCCTGAATCATAAAGTTTAGAAGCAATTGTCTGTCCCTTAGCAGGATCTGCAAAGCTAGCTGCATACTCAATAACTACTTCAATATTAGGATCTACAGCCTTAACACCTTGAACATAACCAGCTTCAAATCTTTGAATTAATTCAGAATCTTCTCCACCGATAAATCCAACTTTGTTTTTGCCTTCTGCTTTAGTTTTAAGACCAGCTGCAACACCAACTAGGAAAGAACCTTCGTTTTCACTAAATATTGCAGAAGCAACATTTGGTTTTTCAACTACTGAGTCAATAATTAAGAATTTTTGATCTGGATAGTTATCAGCTATATCTGTAAGTGCCTTTTGGAACTTATATCCAGCTGCAACGATTAGATCCATCTTTTGATCAGCAAGTGATGAAAGGTTAGGTATATAGTCTGCTTCTGTTTTAGATTGTAAGAAAGTAATTTGACTATCTTCTAATCCAAAATCTGCAGCAAATTTCTTAACACCTTCCCATGTTGTCTGATTGTAACTCTTGTCATCGATTCCACCGATATCTGTTACAAAGCCGATGTGAAGATCTTTAGCATCTTTCTTTTGTGCATCTTTTTGATCTTCTTGTTTTTGTTCTGTAGTTTTTCCATCAGCAGGTTGTTCTGGCTTCTTATCTTCTTTTTTACCACAACCAACTAGCGAAAAAGCTAATACTAGAACAAGTAATAGAGATAAAAATTTTTTCATAAAAATCCTCCTAAAAGTATTTTAGCAAAGTTAAAATGCAATTACAATAATTTATTGTACGAAATTTACTAATTAATATTGAATTTAATTTTTAAAAAAAGGACTTAATAAAAGTCCTTTTAACATTACAAATTTATTCAACCACCACAGCTGTACCTGTAACAACTACGTATAGCATTCCGCCTTGTCCTAAAGATTCATAATCATACTTTAATCCAACTATGGCATTAGCGCCAAGGCTCTGTGCTTGAGCAATAATTTCTTCAGTAGCTTCTTTTCTTGCATTAGCAATTTCACCTTCATATCCTTTGGATCTACCACCAATGATATTTCTAAAAGATGCTCCAATATCCTTCAAGAAATTAATACCAGCTACTACATCGCCTGATACTATTCCTTTTAATTCTTTTACTTCTTTTCCAGGAACTCCATTATATGTTGTAATATACATATTTCCTCCTTTAATATTTTCTGCAGTATATATAACCTAAAATATAATATATATTCAAGTATTATAGTATAATTATAGCAACAATTATTATCTTTTTAAAGGAATTCTTATGATTAATAAAAAATATTTAAATTATGGTTCAACACCATCTGTAATAAGAGATTTGTTTTCATATGGACTAAATCAAGCAAAAATAGTTGGTAAAGAAAATGTATTTGATTTTTCAATAGGAAATCCAAATATAGCAGCACCTAAAAAAATACATGACACCATAAAAAAACTAATTGATGAAGTCGATTCTGTTGAAATTCACAGCTATTCTGTAGCTCCAGGGCATTTAAAAGTTAGAGAAAAAATAGCAGAAAATTTAAATTTAAGATTTAATTGTAATGCCCTATCAGAAAATATTTTTATGACTTGTGGGTGTTCTGCAGCTTTAGCTTCAGTAGCACTTGCTCTAACTACATCTGATAATACAGAATTTATAACCATCGCACCCTATTTCCCAGAATATAAGATATTTTTTACTGCTGGTGGAGCAAGTCTTAAAATAGTTCCTGCTGATACAAAAGACTTCCAAATAGATTTAAAAGCTCTCTCAAAAACTATCACCAAAAATACAGCTGCAGTTATAATTAATTCACCTAACAATCCTTCTGGTACAATTTATACTAAATCTACTATTGAAAAAATTGCAAACTTATTAAGAGAAAAAAGTAGAGAATTTAACCATCCTATATATATAATATCAGATGAACCATATAGAGAATTAGTTTATGATAATATAGAAGTCCCATTCATACCAAATATTTATGAAAATACAATTGTGTGCTATTCGTGGTCAAAATCCCTATCTCTTCCAGGTGAGAGAATAGGTTATGTATATGTAAGCAATAGCTCTCAATATTCAAAAGAATTATATAATGCAATTGCAGGAGCTGCCAGAGAAATAGGCTCAGTGTGTCCTCCAACTCTAATTCAGAGAGTTATAGGTGAATGTATAGATGAATTACCTAATATAGAGGCCTATGATGAAAATAGGAAGCTACTATATAATTCACTTATTGAATATGGGTATGAGTGTGCTAAA
>JAEZUZ010000115.1 GCA_023443345.1 Bacillota bacterium | reverse complement strand
ACAGTTGATTATGCAATACTATATACTCATAATTACTTAAGAAATAGAGAGAAATAAAATAAGATAAAGAGCATAGAAATGACAAATATAGATAGCATTAGGCCTCTTATTACTCCTGCTACAATACTGATGATTTCAGGGATTATTTTAGAAAGGATCTCAAGTATTGAAGTAGTAAGTCAGCTAGGGGAGGTTCTTGCTAGAGGGGCATTTTTAAGCTTTATAATGGTTATTACATTACTTCCTGCTTTATTGATTCTACTTGATAAAGTTATAAGATTTACAACATTAAGGAGAAAACATGAAAAGGATAATTAATTTTATACTAATTTTGGTTTTAATTAGCAGTAGTTCCTTCGCTCAAGTTAGTAGTAGAGAAGAAGTTGTCTATGTAAAAGTCAATTCAAGTGGAGAAGTAAATAAAGTAATTGTCGTAAATTCTGTTGAAAATAACTCCTTAGAATTTGATGAAAAAATAAATGCCAAAGAATTAATTCCGATATCCAACTATGAAATATTTAATTATTCTGAAAATCAACTAAAAGTAAAAAGCAATGAAAATCCATTTTATTATCAGAGTATTTTAGATAATAGAGAGATTCCTTGGGATATAGATATAGATTTCTATTTAGATAATAAAAAAATAGAACCTAGGGACTTAGAAGGAAAGAGCGGGGAATTTGCACTTGAATTAAATATAAAAAAGAATCCTAAGGTAGAAGGTGATTATTTTAAAAAGCTGGCTCTTAATGCTTCAATCTCTTTTGATATTGAAAGTTATAGCGATATAAAATCAGAATCGGCTTCAATTATAAATAATGGAAGCAACAAGATGGTAAATATAATAAATTTACCAGATACCTCAAAAAAATATAGAGTAGAAGCAAATGTAAAAAATGCAAAACTTGCTCAAATTCAGATTGCAGCAGTACCAATGAATATAGACTTAGATCTAGATTCGTTTAAAGACAACTTTAAAGATTTAAATTTAATAGAAAATTCAGTTAGGGAATTGGACTCTGGAATAGGAAAGTTATCAAGTGGAATAGATCAACTAAACAACTCTGGCGATGAGATAAATAGTGGAAGTATTCAGTTAGAGGAGAATTTAGAAATTATAAGAAATGCAATTGGTGAGTATTACAATGGATTAGAAAAATTCAGTTCTGGATTGTATCAGTACACAACAGGAGTAAGTATGCTCACCTCTAAAATAAAAGAACTTTCAAATTTACTTGATAGCAACTTAAATGTTTCAGATATATCAGGAGCTCTAGATGCATATAGAAAGGGAGTTATTGAATATTTAAATGGAGTTGATCAATATCTATCTCATACAGATAAATTTTTAGAGGGCTCAAACTCACTAATGGATGGGCTAAATAAAGTAGGCGATGGATTAGATAGACTCTCAAATGAAGCAAATAAGAGTGGAGGATTGCTAGATGGAAGTTCAAAGATTTTAGAGGCATTTAACAATATTAACTCCATATTTTCAATGAATTTAAATCTAAATGAGCAAGAACTAAATGCACTAATTGATTTAATCAAAAATTTTTCTAAGAATTTTTCTGAAATGTTTAAAGATCTAGATATAGGTGATATAGAAAATATTAAAAATATAGTTGGAACATCTAGTTCAAATATTGCCTCTACAATAGGAAATCTCAGTGATATTAAGAGTAGTCTAACTAATGCTGAAAATGAAGTAGCAGTTGATAAAAACAACCCAGATGTAGTTAAGCTACTAGATTTCATAGCAGAGAAAGCAGAAAATATAGATATGGAAATTCAAACTCTCATATCAACTAGGGATAGACTTGATAAAATATATTCAAGTTTAGATTATTTTAAAGAAACTCTAGCTAACTTAGAAGATCAAAAAGAATTAGTTACAGATATTCTAGATAAATTTGGAGATAAATTAAATGAAATAGATGCCACAAAAATAGCTGAGTTAAAAGAAAAATTCAATGAATTTAGAAATGGTTATGAAAGATTTGATAGTGGACTTAGAGAATATGTAAAAGGAGTTGATGAAATTTCTAAAGGAGTAAATAATAAAGATGGACTTAGGAATGGATTTGATAAGTACTTTAAATCACTAAAAGAGTATTTTGATGCAAAGAAAAATATTACTCTAAATTCTCCAGCATTAGAGTATGCTACAAATTTAATGGTTGATAAAATAATAGATTTATATTCTAAGTTTTCAGATTTTACTCAGAATAGAGAAATGATTGATCAAAGTATAGATAAGTTAGATAGCGCAGGATCTATGTTATATAATTCATCTGTTGAGTTAAAGGATGGGTCTTTAAAACTCTATGATGGCATAAGTAAGTTCTATGGCGGAATAAGTGAGTTTACTTTTGGAATATCTAAGTATATTTCAGGAGTTGCTCAGGTAGCGCAGGCAGTATCTACTATCAAAGATGGCACATCAATTTTTAAAGATGAGACAACAGGACTCTCAAATAATGCAGTCAGAGAATTTGAAAATAAAATTAAAGATATGTTCTCTAAGGATATTAAATTTAGATCATTTGTAAAAGATGAAGAGTTTCTCAAAAATATTCAATTCATAATTATTGTAGATTATAATATATAGTTCAAATAAACGTTGATTTTTAAATTGATTTATAATATAATTGTTGAGTGTACTCCGAGTATGTCCTACTCAATATGGATTTAGGAAGGGGGGATAGGATGACAGGCATTAAGGTACGCCCAAATGAGTCTATCGATAGTGCATTAAAGCGTTTTAAAAGAGAAACTTCTAAGTCTGGATTAATGTCAGAAATTAAGAAACGCAAGCATTACGAAAAACCAAGTGTCAAGCGTAAAAAACGAATTGATGCTGCAAAGCGCAGAATGCGTAAGAAATCTTTTTCATAAGGAGTATAGATGTCGTTAAAAGAAATTCTGTTAAATGATATGAAAGAAGCTATGAAAGCAAAGGATGTCATAAAGAAAAATGTCATAACTATGCTTAGAAGCGATATAAAAAATACAGAGATCAATGAAAAATGTGAACTCGATGATGATCAAATACTTGATGTTATTTCTAAGCAAGTAAAGATAAAGCAGAAGGCGTTAATTGAGTTTAAAAATGCTAATAGAGAAGATTTAGTTCAAGAGACAAATCAAGAGATTTTAGTGTTGAAGAATTATTTACCGCAACCTTTAACGGCTCAAGAACTTGAAAAAGAAATAGGTAGCATCATAGACCAAACTCAAGCCAAGACACTAAAAGACATGGGTAGAGTTATGTCTATCGCTAAAAAGAACCTATCCCATCGTGCTGATATGCAAGAAGTTTCAGCACTTATAAAGGAAAAATTGCAGTAAAACAATACATTTATGTATTGTTTTTCTTTTATATAGATTTAGAAAGGAAAATATGCAGAAAAGTATCTCATATTCTCAAGACATAGATTTAAGAGAGCTATTTGGTATTAATGATGAATATCTTAAGATAGTAGAATCAAGCTTAGGTGTTACAATTTCTATTGGCAAAAACGAAATATATATAAATGGAGAGCCAAGTGTTGTTTTAAAGTCACACCAAGTTCTCTCAAAAATGATAAAATACGTTCAAAATAAAGAAGTACTTGATTCTCAAGCAATTGAATATCTGATTTATCAGGTAAATGAAGGGAATAATAAAAGTGATCTTATTACACAAAATCACATAGTTACCACTTTTAATGGTGAGATAATTAAACCCAAAACTCAGGGTCAGGTCAGGTATATTAAAAAGATTGAGTCAAATACTGTCACATTTGGAGTTGGCCCTGCAGGAACAGGTAAGACCTTTTTGGCAGTTGCAATGGCAGCAAAAATGTATAAGACAAATCAAGTAAAGAAAATAATAATAACTAGACCAGCTATAGAAGCAGGAGAGAGCCTTGGGTTTTTACCTGGTGATTTACAAGATAAAGTTGATCCATATTTGAGACCTCTATATGATGCGCTTTCAGCTATTTTTGGATTAGAAAATTATCAGAAGATGAAGGAAAAACAGATTATCGAAGTTGCACCTCTTGCATACATGAGAGGAAGAACTCTAGATGATTCATTTATAATTCTTGATGAGGCTCAAAATACTACAATATCACAGATGAAGATGTTTTTAACTAGATTTGGCAACAGATCCAAAGTAGTAGTAAATGGAGATGTCACTCAAATTGACCTTCCTAGAGGTAAGACTTCTGGGCTAAAGCATGCTGTAGATATACTTGAAAATGTTAAAGGAATATCTGTATCAAACTTCTCAAGCTCAGATGTAGTTAGAAATCCTCTTGTAAAAGAGATAATTGCAAGGTATGAAAATGTTAATAGAGATAATTGAAGATGTTGCAATAACCAATCAAGATAGAGAATATATTGAACAGGCAATATCTACAGTATTAAATATTGAAAATTTAGATGTTGAAGGTGAAGTTTCTGTCCATATTGTAGATGATCAAAAAATAAAATTTCTAAATAAAGAGTATAGAAATAAAGATTCTATAACAGATGTACTGAGTTTTCCAATGTATGAAAATATGGAAGAAATAAGAGAGGCAGATTACTTAGTTCTTGGCGATATAATAATAAATCTTGAACAGGTAGCAAGGCAGGCATTAGAATTTAATCATCCATATTCAAGAGAACTAGTATATCTTACAATTCATAGCATGTACCATCTACTAGGATATGATCACATTCTAGATGATCAAAAGAAACAGATGAGAGAAAAAGAAGAGTTTGCTTATATGCAGTGGAGTGAATTATGAAAAAATTTATTATTTTATTTATGATTTTTGCATTTTTATTTGTCTCTTGCTCAAAAAAAGAAGTTGAAGAAAAACCTATTGCACCACCAAAGAATGTCAAAGCAGAAATTATAAAAAAAGAACCAGAGAAAAAAGAAGACAAAAATGAAGTGGTAGATTTATTTAATAGGACTCCCATAGCAACTATGATTGACAATCACTGGGAGGCTAGGCCACAGAGTGGATATAGCTCAGCTAAGCTCATATATGAAGCAATAGCTGAAGGAAATATCACTAGAATGATCTTCTTGACAGATGATCAAGACGCTACTATGGGCCCTGTCAGAAGTGCAAGGCCATATTATATAAGAGCGATGGCAGAGTGGGATGCTTTTTATGCCCACGTTGGCACAAGTGTTGAAGCTACTGAATTAATATGGGAGCTCTCTATAAAGGATTTTGACAACTTTGTATACTCTGAACCTATATTCTGGAGAAGAGATCATAAAGAAGCACCACACAATGCATATATGTCAACAAAGGCACTTTATGAAAGGGCAAAGAGTGAAGGATATAGTGTAGATAAAAAGAAAAATATTACTTATCCACTTAAGACAAATACAGTAGCTCAAAAAATAGAGGGACAAGAAGCTACAAATATTGAACTTGATTATGGATATTCTGAATATTTAATCAATTATAAGTATGATGAGAAAAATAAGGGATATTTGAAATATTACAATCAAGAAAAGGTAGTTGATGAAGCCAATCAAAAAGATGCAGTATTTACAAATATCATAGTACAGCAAGCGCAGCAATATGCTCATTCAGATGGTATTCATACAGTTATTGAAACAGTAGGAAGTGGTAAAGGTTACTACTTTAGTCAAGGCAAAGTAATTCCTATTAAGTGGAGCAAGGAAGATGATACTGCCCCTACAAAGTTTATTGATATTAAGACAAATAAGGAGTTAGTACTAAATCCAGGACTTACAATTATAAATATATTAAGTGATAGTATCGAGGTGAAATATGGAAAATAAAGAATTATTAAGTATAGCTAGAAAATATTATGAAAAGGCATATGTGCCATATTCAAATTTCTGTGTAGGAGCTGCTGTGCTTATGGATGATGGCTCAGTTCACGGTGGGGCAAATGTGGAATCTGCTTCATATGGAGCTACAGTATGTGCAGAAAGAACAGCGCTTGTTAAGGCAATTACAGAATCAAGTAGTAAAAAGGTTTTAAAAGTAGCTGTAGTAGGAAGAGAAGATATGTTATTCCCATGTGGAATATGTAGACAATTTATTGCAGAATTTGGAACTCCAGAGATAATTGTTGAAAGAGATGGGGAGCCAGTTGTTTTTTCATTTGATGAAATACTTCCAAACTCGTTTACAAAGGAAGATCTGTAATGGGTTTTAAATCGGGTTTTATTGCAGTAGTTGGAAGAGCAAATGTAGGAAAAAGCACACTTGTAAATGCACTAGTTGGCCACAAGGTAGCTATTGTATCAGATAAGGCTCAGACTACTAGGGATAGAATACAGGGTATTGTTACAACAGATGACTATCAGATGATATTTCTTGACACACCAGGTATGCACAAGCCTAAGAATAAACTGGATCAGAGAATGAAGAATATAATTCTAAACAGTTTAGAAGAAGTTGATTTAGTGTTATACTTAATTGATATATCTCAGGGATATGGCCCTGGTGATGCCTTTATGATGGATATAGTTGATAAGAAGAAGACCATATTTATCGCAAATAAAATAGATAAGTTATCACAAAAGCAAACACAGGACAACTTAAAAGAAATAGAGGGGATAGATGAGTTTTTAGATTGTATGGCACTTAGTGCTATTGATCCAAATACTCTAGATGGTCTAAAGAAAAAAATTGTAGAGCATCTTCCTGAAGGCCCTAAATATTTCTTTGAAGAGGAAAATTCTGATAGAGAATTCAGATTCCATGTGACAGAAGTTATAAGAGAAAAAATGCTTAACTATCTAGATAAGGAAGTTCCTCATGGAGTTGCTGTTGTATTAAATAGCTACAATACAAGGAACGATATCCTATATATTCAATGTGATATCATAGTAGAAAAAGAATCCCATAAGGCAATAATAATTGGCAAAAATGGAAGAAAAATCAAGGGAATCGGCAAGGTTGCTAGACTTGAATTAGAAGATGAATATTCTCAAAAAATTATGCTTGAATTATATGTAAAAGTTAGAAAAAATTGGAGAGATTCCCAAACTAGACTTCAGGAGTTTGGTTATAGCGATGAGTAGTCATATAAGTACTCAGGCAGTAGTTCTTAAGAGAAATAAGGTATCTCCAACGGATTCATATATTAAACTTTTTACTAGGGCACTTGGCATTATAGATGTCTATACTAAGGGGAGTAATTCTCCAAAGTCACATTTAAATAAGGCATCTCAGCCGTTTGTATTTGGAAATTTTACAATATATGTAAGCAAGAGTTTTCAATTAAAAGAAGCAGAAGTTGTACATAGTTTTTACGATGTCAGACTTGATCATCAAAAGTATAAATATTTCTCATATCTATCTCTTGCAGTTTTGAAATTTCTAGATTTAAAAATATCTAATCAGTATATATTTGAGCAACTTATAAATTCGATGTACCTAATCAATTCTCACAAGGAATATGCAGATAAAATAGTGTACTATTTTCTCTATGCGTATTGTTCTGATTATGGAATTCTTCCTAAGTTTACAGATCAAGATTTAGGAAAGTATATAAATATAGATGGAACAATAAGTAGCAAAGCAACTAGTACATCTGATTACATATCAAATTTTCAAGTAGATATAAAAAAGGGAATTAAGGCTGCCCTTAAAAATATCGATGAAAAAAATAATTTACACTTTATAGAGAAATATATCAAGTATCACATGAATATAGATTTAGCATCTATAAAGGAAAATATTGAAAGCCTGATATCATTATAATCTTTAAGGAGAAAAATATGCCAACAATGAATGAACTTGTATCTCTTGCAAAATCAAGAGGTTTTGTCTACCCAGGAAGCGAAATATATGGAGGACTAGCAAATAGCTGGGACTACGGTCCATATGGTGTAGAACTTAAGAATAATATAAAGAAGATTTGGTGGGCCCACTTCGTCCAAAATAGAGAAGATGTAGTGGGGCTTGATTCAGCCATAATAATGAATAGAGAAATTTGGAATGCTTCTGGGCATTTATCTGGTTTTAGCGATCCCCTTATCGATTGTAAGGAATGTAAAAATAGATTTAGAGCAGATCATTTAGTAGAAGAATATTCAAAACAAAACAATGTAGATATCAAGCCTGATGCCATGAGCAACCAGGAATTAGTCGAATTTATAAAAGACAACAACATAGCTTGTCCAAATTGTAAAAGTCATAATTTTACTGATATCAGACAATTTAACTTGATGTTTAAGACATTTCAGGGAGTTACAGAAGATACATCTACAGAGCTATTTTTAAGACCTGAGACATGTCAAGGCATATTTGTAAACTTTAAAAATATTGCAAGGACTTCTAGACAGCAAGTCCCATTTGGAGTTGCCCAAATTGGAAAAGTTTTTAGAAATGAAATTACTCCTGGAAATTTCATCTATAGAATTAGAGAGTTTGAGCAGATGGAATTGGAATACTTCTGTAAGCCAAATCAGGATCAGGAGTATTATGAGTTCTTTAAGAATGACTGTATGGAATTTTTAAAGAAATATGGCATTAAACAGGAGAATTTAAGATTAAGAGAACATGATAAAGAAGAGCTATCACATTATTCTTCTGGCACATCAGATATCGAATATAACTTTCCTTTTGGATGGGGAGAGCTCTGGGGAATTGCCTGCAGAACTGACTTTGACTTAAGTAAACATATGGAGTATTCAAAGGAAGATTTGAGATATCAGGATCCTATTACAAATGAAAAGTATGTCCCATATGTAGTGGAACCTTCTGTTGGTGTTGATAGATTGTTTTTGACATTTTTAGCAGATGCTTTTGAGGTACAAGAGCTTGAAGATGGATCAACAAGAAATATCCTTCATCTTCACCCAGATTTAGCTCCTGTAAAAGTTGCGGTTTTACCTCTTACTAAGAAGCTAAATGATAAAGCAAAAGAGGTATTTAATGATTTAAAAGTTGCACTTAATTGTGAGTATGATGAAAAGGGAAATATTGGAAAGAGATATAGAAGACAGGATGAAATAGGAACGCCATACTGCATAACTGTTGACTTTGATACTTTAGAAGATAACACAGTTACAGTTAGAAATAGAGATACAATGCAACAAGAAAGAGTTGCCATTGATAACTTAGGATATTATATATTTTCAGGTATGACAAAATGGAAAAAGAATTTGTAATTATAAGCGATTCTCTTGGAGATACTGCTAAACAGCTACTAAGAGCTGCAATGAGCCAGTTTGACTTTGAATACAAGCCATTTCAGATTTTTTCAACAGTTACAACAGAATTAGAAGTTGACAATATCATAGATCTTGTAAAAGAAAAAAATTGTTTTGTCGTTACAACTGTAATTATTCCTAAATTGCAGAAATATATCGAAAAAAAGTGTTCTGAGAATTCAATAGAAGTATTTGATGCAATAAACCCACTTGTAAACAAAGTTGGAAAGTTTATGAGTTTAGATCCTGCTCAAAAGCCAGGAAGCATTCATAAATTAGATATAAGCTACTTCAACAGAGTTGAGGCGATAGAGTTTGCAGTAAAATATGATGATGGCAAAAACATAGATGGTATTCACAAGGCTGATATTGTAATACTAGGTATATCTAGGACATCTAAGACTCCTCTTAGCATGTATCTTGCGAATTTATCTTATAAAGTATGTAATATTCCAATAGTTTTAGATATGGATTTACCACAGGAAGTCTATGAGATAGATCCAAAGAAGATAATCGGTCTTACAAACGATCCATCTGTATTGATG
>JAEZUZ010000094.1 GCA_023443345.1 Bacillota bacterium | reverse complement strand
AAGTTATATCCACCTGTAAATAGATTTGGACAAGGCAGACCCATCTCTGTAAGCTGCGCTCCATCTGTTCCACCTCTTAAAGCAGGCTCCTCAACTTCAATCCCATTTTTTATATATGCCTGTTTTGCAACATCTATAAGTTCTCTTTTCTCTAATACTTTTTCCCTCATATTTCTATATGTATCAGATATTTCCACACTTACAAGATCATATCCATATCTATAATTTAAAAACTGAGCAACTTCTTTCATTAGATCTTTTTTCTTCTCGAGCAATTCAGCATCATGATCTCTTATTAAGTATTGAGACACACTAGTTTCACTATCTCCATCTATTTTTCTGAGCATGAAAAATCCTTCTCTATTTTCTGTATACTCAGGTCTCATAAATTCTGGTAGCATTGAATAAAACTTAATAGCTACATCTAGAGCATTTACTAACTTTGCCTTTGCTGAGCCAGGGTGAATGCTATTGCCCTTAATTGTAACAGTTGCAGATGATGCATTGAAGTTATCGTACTCAAGTTGTCCAACAGGTCCACCATCTAAAGTATAGGCTATCTCTGCCCTAAATTCATCAAAATTTATGTGTTTAATTCCTCTTCCTATCTCCTCATCTGGAGTAAAACAGATATATAGATCTGGATGATCCAAATTTTCTCTTACTATTTTCTCAATAGCAGACATTATTATTGTTATTCCAGATTTGTCATCTGCTCCAAGCAAAGTTGTCCCATCAGAGGTTATAATTGTCTTTCCAACTAAGTCTTTTAAAAAGCTAAATTCACTTTCCTTTATAACTAAACCACTTGGAAGTTTGATATCTCCACCCTTATAATTGTGAACTTGTGGATTTTTAACTTCTCCACTCATCTCTGTAGCTGTATCTAAGTGAGCTAAAAGTCCAAGTTTTACTTTTGATTCTGTATTTGATGGAATAAAACCATAGATAAACCCTTTTTCATCTTGCTTAGCTTGTACACCTAACTCTTTTAGTTCCTCAAGCAACATCTTTCCAAGTACAAATTGCCCATCACTAGAAGGTGTTCTTGGATTTAATTCATCTGCTTTTGTCTCTATTGCAATATATCTTTTAAATCTATCTAGCATTTATCCTCCCTAAAAGCTCTTGTGCAGTTTTTACATCCGCTTTTACATTCTTATCATACCCCCAACTAACTATGATTGGAGTTGCTTTAAAGTTTTCTGCAAAAGTTCTATCAACCTCACTATCTCCTACATATATTACTGATTCAACAATAAGATTTGTCTCTTTAATAAATTTATCATACATAGCTCTATGAGGCTTTCTCTCTACATCGTCAGTTCTTCCTAGTGCAAAGGATATATAATCATTAAAATAGTGTTTTGATAATATCTTTACTTGTCTGTCATTTTTATTACTTATTATCCCAAGAATATAACCAGACTCTTTTAACTGCCTTAACACTTCTAAAATCCCATCAAAGGGTTTTGTTCTATCTGCCATATTAGAGGTATATCTCTCTACAAATTGTTGAGTAACTATTTCGATCTTATCCTCGTGTGCTCCAACGCACCCTTTTACTAATTCATGTACTCCATGTCCTAAATATGACTTAAAAATATCTAGTGTTACTTTAGGTAATGAATTGTCATCTAAAACTTTATTCATAGCCTGAAATAAATCACCCGCTGTATCAAGAAGGGTTCCATCTAGATCAAAAAGTACTAATTTTACTCCCTTATTAATGGCATGCTCATGCATCTTGGACCTCCTCTACCTCTTGAAAGCTCTGAGCTTCTAATCAAATGTAACTTTATTCCCTCTTTATCTAAAAGTTCATTTGTAACATTATTCCTTTCATATACGACAACTTCTCCTGGCTTAATAGCTAAAGTGTTGCTTGCATCATTCCACTGTTCTCTACTTGAGGCTATTCTTGCCCCGTTTGCACATCTGATGAGTCTTATGCTATCTAAACCTAAACTACTTGCTAAAACTTTTTCAAGAGATTCCTGTCTTTCTTTAATTCTTAATCCATCTTCAGACTTAATTAACTCATAAATAGAAAGCACTTCCTCTATTTCTGGATGAACTGTAAAGGCATCATAATCAACCATTGTAAATACCGTATCTAAGTGCATAAATGCCCTTTTCTTAGGAATTACAAATGCAAGTATTTTCTCAAAAGATTCATCGGTTGAAAATATATTATTTGCCAATTCTTCAATAGCTTTAGCATTGGTTCTCTCGCTGATTCCTATTGCTATGACTCTATCACTTAATACCAAAATATCTCCACCTTCTATTGAATAGTTGCTATTTCTATGGTGGTATATAGGGGTATGTTTTAAGTCTTTATGATACTTAAAAATATAATCTATTAAAAGAGTTTCTCTCTTTCTAGTTTGGTATGTCATAGTATTTATACTAACACCCCTGCCAATTGTAGTCATATAGTCTCTAGAAAAGTATAGATTTGGCATAGGCTCTATATAAAATGGATCTGCTCTGTGAACTCTATCATGCAAGTCTTCAAACTTACTACTTATCTGATCTTTTCTTATTCCACCTATAATAAAATCTCTCAACTCTACTGTATTTGTATCTCTTAAAAAATCCAAAATTCTATTCTCTTGAACGCCAGTAAGTCCAGCTTCTTTTACAAAATCAGATATAAAATTCTCCCTTATTTTTACATCTTCTAAAACATCTATAAGAAGATCATCTAAATATATTACTTCAACTCCGTTTTTTCTTAGAGTCTCAGCAAATATATCGTGCTCATACTGAGCTTCCTTTAAATATGGTATATCATCAAAAAGCAACCTATTCATGTTATCTGGATATAAATTTTCCAGTTCAACACCCGGCCTTTTAAGTAATACACTTTTTAAATTTTTTATATCTGAATATAGGTTAATATTAATCATCTATCTTCTCTTTCTTCTCCTATTTCCCGACTTACTTGTCTTTTTATTTCTAAATGAATCTCTATTTCGAGACTTGCCTTTTTTCCTATTGTTTTGCTTCTTCTCTCTTTCGTTGAGATCTTCTGTATTATCAATTAGAGGTATATGTTGTTTTAGAAGATAGGCACATATGTCAAATAGACTAACTCCTTGGTCTACTAACATCTCTGTCATAGCCCTATATCTTCTATCTATTTTTTCTTCATAGCTCCTTTGAATAAGGTTATATAACCTTCTCTGTTCTACTTCTTCATAATTCGGTATTTCTTTTACTTCAATACTCGAATTTATATATTTCTCTATATCACTAACCCTTGTCCTATCTCTATTTGATACAAGAGTTATTGCATAACCTAAGTTTCCCTTTCTTCCACTTCTTCCTATTCTATGTACATAGAGTTCTTCCTGTTCTGGTACATCGTAATTTATAACTAAATCTACTTCTTCAATATCTAGACCTCTACCTGCAACGTCTGTTGCAACTAGCATGTCATACATACCTGCATGAAATCTATCTAGTACCTTTAATCTCATCGACTGAGGTCTATCGCCATGGATTGCTTCAACACTAAATCCCTTCTTTTTAAGAAATTCAAAAATCTCTTCAACCATCGACTTGGTATTGGCAAATATAAGTGCTCTCTTAGGCTGATAGTACTGAAGTAGTCTAATTAATGCATCTTGCTTTTTAGCTCTATTTACATATGATACATAGTGGGAAAGTGTAGTTGCTGTAATATGCTCTGGCTCTATCCTTACCTGTTTAGGATCTTTAAGAATCCTTTCTGCTAGAGATTGAATAGTCTTAGGTAGAGTCGCAGAAAATAAAAGTACCTGAACCTGTGTCTGTATGTGTGAAAATATATCTATTACATCTTCATAGAATCCCATCTTAAGCATTTCGTCTGCTTCATCTAGAATAAATGTCTTAATTCCATTTAGTTTAACAGTCTTTCTCCTTAAGTGGTCAAGCAATCTTCCAGGAGTGGCTATAACTATCTGTGGCTTTTTCTTTAAAGAATTAATCTGATTTCTGATTTCTTCTCCGCCAAATAGAGTTGTAACATTGTAATTTGTATACTTTAACAAGCTCTTATAACTTCTTGCCACCTGTATTGCTAGCTCTCTTGTTGGTGTAAGTACTAATACTTGAGTTCTTTCTTCCTCATCAAGATTTAAAATAGTTGGTAGAGCAAAGCATACAGTCTTACCTGTGCCAGTCTGTGACTGTGCTAAAAGGTCACTGCCTTGAAAAACTATCGGCATCGCCTCTTCCTGAATCTTAGTTAGATCCTCATATCCTAAATCTTTAATTGCTCCTAATAGAGCTTCATCTTTGACAATTTCTGTAAATTTCATATTCCTACTTTCTTTTTATAATTATAACATGTATCAACTATACAAAACTTAATAAACTAAGATTTCACAATTAAAAAGGAGCTCTAGCTCCTTTTTTCTCCACTTATATAACCTATTATCTTCTTTGCTTTTTCTGTAAAAAAACCATTTGTGGAAATAGATAATACTGTACCTACACCAACTATTCCACCAAGTAGATATCCTATGAGAATAAATGTGCCATCATATAAAATTCTCACTGTCAAATATCTAAAGTTAGTATAGTGCATAATTTTATATATGATCGCATCCATCGCATTCATTCCATACTTAAATGTCTGCATCCAGGCAAGACTACTTGCAAACATCACCTGCGCAATAAATAGACAAACAAGTCTAATTGCCAGAGGTTGTGATGCTATATTAAAGGTTGAAATTAATGATGCCGGATAGTCTATACAAATTCCAAGAACAAGTACATTTACAACTGAATTTATACCAACTGATTTTTTGTTCATTAAATAACCTGTAATAAGTAGGAATAGATTTAGAAATTGATCTGTGATTCCTACACTCACACCCGTTTTTCTATTAAATCCATCCAAAAATACAGTTATTGGATCAGATCCTAATTCGCATGCAATAAATAATGCTATAGCACTTCCCATAAGAAGAGTTGCTAAAAAACTTTTTGCTATTTCCTTTCCAAGGAACTTCATTACTACTCTCTCCTTCATTGACAACTATGCCAATAATATCAGAATAGCGCAAAATAAACAATATTTAAATTTTAGAAAGCACTAATTATGGATCCGTTGTATTTAGTTTCTATAAATTCTCTTACTTTATCGCTCTGTAATGCTTCAATTAATGCCTTAATTGCCTGATTATCTCTATTAGAATCCTTTACAACTAATACATTGGCATATGGGTTATCCTTTGCTTCTTCTTGTACTATTGCTGTCTTTGGATCTAAGTTATTTTCTAATGCATAATTTGTATTAATGGCTGCAAGCTCTACATCCTCAAGCGCTCTAGGAATAACTGCTGCTTCTAATTCTTTAAATACTAAGTTTTTAGGATTATCAACTATATCTTGAATAGTTGCCTGAATTCCTGCGCCGTCCTTAAGCTTAATAATTCCCTGATTTTCAAGTATCTTCAAAGCTCTCGCTCCATTTGTAGCATCGCTTGGTATTGCTAGAATTGATCCATCTTTTAATTCAGAAATTGTTTTTATTTTATTTGAGTAAAGACCTATCGGCTCAATATGCACAGCTCCAACTGAAACTAAATTATAATTTCTTTCCTTATTGAACTCTTCTAAATATGGCAGATGTTGAAAGAAATTGGCATCTAATTCACCTTCTTGTACCTGTACATTTGGTTGAATGTAGTCTGTAAATTCCTTAATTTCTAGTGTATATCCCTTTTCTTGTAGATCATCTTTTACTATCTGAAGTATTTCGGCATGAGGAACTGGTGTAGCCCCAACCCTAATTGTATTTGAATTAGATTCCTTTTTTGAACAGCCTACTAATACAAGGCTCAAAATTAATAATAAAAATATTGTTCTTTTCACTTTTCTCCTCTTTCTATTGTTTTAGCTATTGTATTTCCTAAGTATTGAATTATGCTCACTAGGATATATAGAATTATTACAACTATTAAAGTAACTTCCATGTTATTTCTATGAAATCCATATCTGATAGCGACATCTCCTAGTCCTCCTCCGCCAATAGCTCCTACTACGGCTGAATATCCTATCAAATTTATAATTAAATTTGATATTGCTCTAATTAATGATGACTTTACTTCTCCAATCATGAGCTTTACGACTTGAAAATTTGTTGCACCCATACTTAGAGCTGCCTCAATAACTCCAGACTTTACTTCTAAGAGTGAGTTTTCTGCAAGTCTTGCAAAGAAGGGAGCTGCAGCAACTGTAAGAGGGATTATTGAACCAGTAGTTCCTATTCCTGTTCCAACTACTACCCTTGATAGAGGTATCAATAAAATCATCAGTATCAAAAATGGCATACTTCTAATTCCATCGACAACCTTTGATACTATAAAATAGATAATTTTATTTTCATGAATTCCACCACTTCTTGTAACTATCAAAATAATTGCAATTAACATTCCAAATATAACTGAAGCAAATGTTGCTATGCTTACCATTATCAATGTTTCAATAGTTGCTGGCATTATAAGATCAAGAGTTTGTTTCATAAATTTCTACCTCCTTAAAGTTCCTATTTAAATAATCTTTTAATTCTTTTTTGTTTTTTTCTTCTACCTCAACAAGTAGAGAGCCAACAGGAACTTTATTTATATACTCAATGCTTGCAAGTAATATATTTACATCAAAATTTGAATCTCTTATTATCTGACTAATTACTGGTCTTTGAAGTACATCTCCAACAAATCTCAGTAAACATGTATTTGTAATTTTTAAATCCTTAGGCAGGTGAAGCGGGTTTTGTAGTTTATTTAAGTATGGATGATTTGCCATAAGATGTATTTTTGAATTTTCAATTATCTCTCCATTTTCAATAACTGCAACATCTGTACATATTTTTTTTACAACATTCATGTCGTGGGTTATCAAAATTACAGTTAGAGATAATTTTTCCTTAAGTTCAGCTATGAGATTTAAAATACTCTCACTTGTACTTGGGTCTAGTGCACTTGTTGCTTCATCAAGTAGAAGTATCTTTGGATCTGTAATAAGTGCTCTTGCTATAGCAACCCTCTGTTTTTGCCCTCCTGATAGTTGAGATGGATACATATCTTTTTTATCTTCAATCCCAACTATTTTTAAAATTTCAAATACTCTATCTTTGATCTCTCTTTTTTTTCTACCTTCAATTGTAAGTCCATAAGCAACATTATCAAAGATATTTTTTGATTTAAATAGGTTAAAATTTTGGAAAATCATGGCTGTTTTTTTTCTGAATTGTTGCATCTGTTTTTTTGAAAATTTTGAAATATCCCTATTATCTACTATTATCTGACCTTCAGTCGGTCTTTCTAAACCATTTATAAGTCTTATGAGTGTAGACTTTCCTGCACCTGAAAGACCAATTATCCCATATGTACTATTGTCTGGTATTTCTAAATTTATATTATTTAAGGCTCTTACTCCATTTTTATAAACTTTTGAGACATTTATAAATTTAACCATATTTTCCTCCTATAAAAAATACACCCCTGCTAATGCAAGGGTGTATAATACACGTTACCACCTTGTTTCAGAAAGACCTCGCGATCCTTCCCTTAATAGGTACAAACATACCATAACGCTATAATGGGCGTACCCATAATCACCTACATATCGGCAATTAGTGCTCCAAGACCATCTTCAGATATACTCGATGTTCTGCTCTCAGCTAATGCAGACTCTCTGTGCATCTCGTTTTCTCCTACTCTTCTTTTCATAGCAAACTATTACAATAATTATATAAAAGTCTTAAAGTTTTGTCAACAATTAACTCATCTCTATAGTTCCCATGTTTAATTGATAGTATCTGCCACCTTGTTTCATAAGATCATCGTGGTCTCCTCTTTCAATTATAGAACCATTTTCCATTACCATTATTGCATTACTTCTTCTTACAGTAGAGAGTCTGTGGGCAATTACAAATGTAGTTCTTCCGTTCATCAGTCTATCCATTGCTTTTTCAATCAGTCGCTCTGTTCTAGTATCAACTGAAGAAGTAGCTTCATCTAAAATTAGCACTGCAGGATTTTTTATTGCAGCTCTAGCTATAGATATAAGTTGTCTCTGTCCCTGAGATAGATTTGTAGCATCTTGAGAGAGTACTGTATCATATCCCTGTGGCAAATGTCTTATAAATTTGTCACAATTAGCTAGTTTTGCAGCTTCATAAACTTCCTCATCTGTTGCATCAAGTCTTCCATATCTGATATTTTCTTTTACAGACATCTCAAATAAATGTACATCTTGAAGCACTACACTTAAAGTCTCTCTTAAATCGATAGGACTTATTCTTCTTATATCTATTGAATCATAGTATATAGTTCCTGAATTAATTTCATAAAATCTATTTATTAAGTTAGTAACGGTTGTCTTGCCAGCTCCGGTTGATCCAACAAGTGCTATCTTCTGTCCCGGTTTAGCAAATATGGAAATATTATGAAGTATTTCTCTATCTGGAGTATAGCCAAAACTCACATCTTCAAATACAATATTTCCTTTTACCTCTATATCTCTATATGATCCATCACTAAGAGGCTCTCTCCAATATTTTTTCCCATCTTTTACTACAAGTCTTACTTCTGCTTCTTCTTGTGCTATATCCATATCTAATATGTTAAATATTCTCTCTGCACCTGCTATAGCAACAAAGATAAGATTGAATTGGTTTGAAACTTGAGTTATTGGTCCTGTTATTGATCTTGTGTATTGCAAATATGTAACGATATTTCCAATCGTTAAAACACCTGATATTACTTGATAACCACCAATTGCTGCAACAAGGGCATATAGTATATATCCCATATTGCCCATAACAGGAAATAGAAGTACTCCAAAGGTTGCTGCAAGTGTATTTGCCCTTCTCAATTCTTCATTTCTATTTTCAAAATTGCGTATATTTTCTTCTTCCTGGTTATATACTTTTACAACTTTTTGACCTGTAATCATCTCTTCTACATAGCCATTTATTTGGGCTATATTTGCCTGTCTAAGTCTGTAATACTTTGCACTTTTAGCTCCTACAAGCTTAATTGTAATTAACATAACTATAAACACGCCTAGGACAATCAGTGTTAGAAGTTTACTCACTATAAACATAAATATGACTGTTCCAATAAAGCCTGTAACTGTCATAACAAATTGTGCCACGCTCTGCTCTAGTGTCTGTGTCAACATGTCTATGTCATTTGTAAAGCTACTCATGACATCTCCATCACTTACATTGTCAAAGAAGGACACGGGTAATTTTTGCAATCTCTCAAAAAGTTGCTTCCTTATTGTATATACAATTTTTTGTGCAGTTCTAGACATAATTCTAAGTCCTAAATGCTGACTTATAGCTAGAATCCCTATAAAGATTGCCGTTATAATTATATTTTTAACTACCATTTCCCAATTTGATGCAACTATGCTATCAATTATTGGACTCAACATTGTCTTTATTGCAATCTCTGAAATTATAGAGACAAATAGAGCTATGATAGAAACTATGATTAAAATTTTATAATCTAGATAGTAGCTAAATAGCCTCTTTAATGTTTTCGTTGGATTTTGAGGTTTTACTGCTCTCATTCTGTAATAACCCCCTTTTGTTGAGATTCATAGATTTCGTTATAAACTTTGGATTTCTCTAGTAATTCTTCATGAATTCCAACACTCTCTATCTCTCCATTTTCCATGACGATGATTTTGTCACAGTCTTTAACTGAAGATATTCTCTGTGCTATGAGAATAGTTGTTATTCCACCTAATTCTTCTTTAAATGTTTTTCTTATTTGGGCATCCGTTGTCATATCTACAGCTGATGTAGAGTCATCAAGTATTATGATTTTAGGTCTTTTAATCAATGCTCTGGCTATACAAAGTCTCTGTCTCTGTCCACCTGAGAAGTTTGCTCCTTCTTGTTCTACTGCATGGTCTATAGTATCTTCGTACTTACTTACAAACTCCCATGCGCAGGCTTTTTTCAATGCCCAGATTATTTCTTGGTCTGTGGCATCTTTCTTTCCCCAGAGCATGTTAGATCTAATTGTACCCTTAAATAGTAAATTCTTCTGTAGTACAAAGGCTATTTCATCTCTAAGAACCTTAAGGTCATATTCCTTTACATTTTTCCCAGATACTATTACTTCTCCTTCAGTTGTATCGTATATTCTAGGTAGTAGCTGAACTAGTGTAGACTTAGAGCTACCTGTACTTCCTATTATTCCTAAGAAAGATCCCGATTCTACTTTTAAATTGATATTTTTTAGTTCATCATCTCCATCTTTTCTATATCTAAAGAAAACATCTCTAAATTCGATACTTCCATCTTCTAGGCTCATTACAGGATTTTCTGGATTTACTATATCAGATTCTTCATTTAAAACTTCATTAATTCTCTTAGCTGAAGCAATCCCTCTTAATAGACTTAGAAAATACATTGCAACCATAACCAAAGAGAACAAAATCTGTGTGATATAAGTTACAAATGTAATAAGCTCTCCATACTTCATATCTCCACTTAGAACGTGGCCTGCTCCAAACCAAAGCACTATGACAATACAAGCGTAGATCATTATATTTACAAATGGCATTATAAGAACTACTATTGTTATAGCTTTCATAGACATATCTAGTATATCTCTATTTTTAACTTCAAATCTCTCATTAGTATAATCATATCTATTAAAACTTTTTAGTACTTTAATTCCTTTTAAATTTTCTTGAATAACTGCATTTAGGTTGTCGACCTTTGTCTGTATTGTCACAAATATAGGTTCAACTTTCATTAGAATTAAAGTAAGTACAGCTATCATTAGAGGTATCATAATGATAAAAATTCTTGCAAGTCTTGCATTTATTGTCAGAGTCATCACAAACGCAAATATCATAATAAGTGGTGCTCTAACAGCAAGTCTTAAACTCATCATCATCACATTACCTAGTGTATTACAGTCATTTGTAAGTCTTGTTATTAGAGTTGCTGGTGGCAGGTTATCTAAATTTGCAAAGGAAAAAGACTGAATTTTTCTAAAAGTTGCTCGTGCAACTTCAGCTGAAAATCCATATCCTGCACGTGAGCCACAGTATGCACTGAGTGTTCCAGCTACCATTCCTACGATGGCTATAGCAACCATGAGTAAACCAATTTTTAATACATAGTTTATGTCGCTATTTTTTATTCCAATGTCTACTACATATGTCATTAAAAAGGGAATTAAAATATCTACAGCAACTTCTACCATCATAAATATCGGACTCAATATTGCTGATACTTTATATGGCTTTATATATTTAAATAGTTTCCTCAAAATTTTCCATCCTTTCTAGTATGTCATAAAGGTTATCAATATCTTCATTGCTAAGCCTTTCATACCTTTTTAACCTTTTATCCCGTATCTCCTTCTTACAAGTATCTACTACTTGCTTGCCTTTATCTGTTAGGCAAAGTTGAAATTTTCTTTTATCTTGCTTTGAAGGGATTCTATCAACTAGATTCTTTTTTTCCAAAATGCTCATCAATTGACTAATAGCCGCTTGAGAAGTATAGAACTTATCCGATAGATTTTTTTGATTTATGTAGGGAAATTCATCCAAAACTAACATTATCTTCATTGCACCAAATGGCAATTCATAAGACACCAAAATTGGTTTTACACTCTTCTCTATATCTTGAGGTATTTTTTTAAATAGTGCTTCTATCTGCACTATTTTTTCATAATTGATCATGATAATCACCCCTTATATTAATTAAGTACTTAAGTAATTTTAACAAAAGAATTCAAAAATTGCAAATCTTTTATTTGTATTTAATCGATGTCTTTTAGATAAACTTATCTTACTGAATTTTCAAAAAAAAATAATACCTTCAGATTTTACTCTGAAGGTATTTAAATCCTAGTTTATTTTATTAGTTAATTTTCTTTGCAACTTCGATAATTGCTTCTAGATAACCCTTAGTATCAACTAAAGTTGCTCCACTTACAGCATCTACAGGATTTTCTGAATTAGCAACATCTTCTAATTCTTTAATAGTTTTTCCAACACAGAATTTTTCTATAGCATCGTAGTTATCAGCTATTGAAACTGTAGAGCCTGCTTTATCTTTCATAAGATTTGAGTAGTATTCATTATTTACTCTCTTAGAAGCTAGAACTTTTTCAGGATCTTTAAATGCAGCACCTAGTCCTTCTTGATTATCGCTATTTGGAACACCAGCTTTGATGTCAGCTTTATTTAATACTTGATATTCATCTAAGCTAACGCCAACAATTTTATCGCCACTCATAGCAACTACAATTGTAGCATAACCATACTTACCGTG